>JAZNRS010000136.1:0-41150 GCA_045590815.1 Faecousia sp. | reverse complement strand
CGCAAGGCTCCTAAGGAGATCGTGTTCATTCAGTGCGTGGGCAGCCGCTGCTCCGACGATCGGGGCAAGCCCTACTGCTCCAAGATCTGCTGTATGTACACCGCCAAGCACGCCATGCTCATTCGGGATACGTACCCGGATACCAATGTGACCGTGTTCTACATCGATGTCCGTACCCCCGGTAAGAATTTTGACGAATTCTATCGCCGTGCGGTGGAGGACTACGGTGTCAACTACATCAAGGGTCAGGTGGGCAAGGTCATTCCCGTGGCAGACGGTAGTCTGTTGGTGCAGGGCGTTGACCTGCTGGATCAGAAGCAGATTCTGAAGAAGGCTGACATGGTCGTTTTGGCTACCGCCATCGAGCCCAACCCCGATGTGCGCAAGATCGCCACCATGCTCACCGCCTCCATCGATACCAACAACTTCCTCACGGAAGCCCACCCCAAGCTGCGCCCCGTGGAATCTCCCACTGCCGGTGTGTTCCTGTCCGGCGTGTGCCAGGGCCCCAAGGACATTCCCGAAACCGTGGCGCAGGCCGGTGCCGCCGCCGTGAAGGTGATCGGTCTGCTGGCTAAGGATAAGCTCAAGACCAACCCCTGCACCGCCAAGGCTGACGAGCTGCTGTGTAACGGCTGCTCTACCTGCGCCAATGTGTGTCCCTACGGTGCCATTTCCTATGAAACGAAGCTCATCAACGATCACGGCATCCGTGAGGATCGCCGGGTAGCGGTGGTCAACTCCGCTCTGTGTCAGGGCTGCGGTGCCTGTACCGTTGCCTGCCCCAGCGGCGCCATGGATCTGCAGGGCTTCTCCAACAGACAAATTCTTGCGGAGGTGGATGCAATATGTCGGTAAATAACGATTTCCGCCCCACCATTGTGGCCTTCTGCTGCAACTGGTGCAGCTACGCCGGTGCGGATCTGGCAGGCTCCAGCCGCCTGGGCTATCCTGCCGATGTGAAGATTATCCGGGTGCCCTGCTCCTGCCGGGTCAACCCCATGTTTATCCTCCGGGCCTTTGAAAAGGGCGCCGACGGTGTGATTCTCTGCGGCTGCCATCCCGGCGACTGCCACTATTCCACCGGTAACTACTACGCCCGTCGCCGGATGACCCTGCTGTTTTCCATGCTGGATTATCTGGGCGTGGAAAACGGCAGAACCCGTGTGGAATGGGTGTCCGCCGCTGAGGGCGTGAAGTTCTCTGAAACCATGAACAGCTTTGTGGAGAAGGTTCGCTCCCTTGGCCCGAATGTGAGATTGGGGGATTTGAGATGCAAGAACTGATCCTGAAAGCAAAAGAAATGCTGGAAAGCGGCGCGGTTGCCCGGGTTTTGGGCTGGCGCAAGGGTGAAAACGTCTGGGACGTGGAGCCTGCTTTCTTCGCAAGCGTCGATGAGCTGAGCGATTTCGTTTACAACGGCTTCTGCGGCGCAAACCTGAGTAAGTACATGATCGAAGCCTCCAAGCTGGAGGGTAAGACTCTGGTATTCCTGAAGCCCTGCGACAGCTACAGCTTCAACCAGCTCATCAAGGAGCATCGGGTGGACCGGGAGAAGGCTTACATTGTCGGCGTTGGCTGTAAGGGTAAGCTGAGAATCGAAAACATCGATGCAAATGGCATTCTGGATGTGGAAGGCGCCGGTTATCCTGACCATGCCGAGATGCTCACCGTCAAGACCCTCTATGGTGACAAGGAAGTTTCCTATAAGTCCGCCATGCTGGAGCGCTGCCATGTGTGCAAGGGCAAGGAGCACGTGATTTACGACGAGCTGCTGGGCGAATCCGCCGATACGGTGGATGCCGACCGCTTTGCCGAGGTTGCCCGCATTGAGGCTATGAGTCCCGAGGAGAAGTTCGCCTTCTTCCAGAGCGAGCTTTCTAAGTGCATCCGCTGCAACGCCTGCCGGAATGTATGTCCTGCCTGCTCCTGCCGCAAGTGCGTTTTCGACAGCAACAAGTTCGACTCCGCTCAGAAGGCCAATACAACCTCCTTCGAGGAGAAGATGTTCCATATCATCCGTGCCTTCCATGTGGCAGGCCGCTGCACCGACTGCGGTGAGTGCAGCCGTGTATGTCCTCAGGGCATTCCGCTGCATCTGTTCAACCGGAAGTTCATCAAGGATATCAACGAGCTGTACGGCGACTTCCAGGCAGGTGCCGATATCGAAACCAAGGGCCCGCTGACCAACTTCCAGCTGGATGACTGCGAGCCCAGCATCGTGACGAAGAGGGGGTAATGGTATGCTGAAGATCAAAAAGAGCGATCTGGCAGCCCTCTTTGCCAGAATCAACGAAAATAGCGACCTGTATCTGCCGGTCAAGGCAGCGGGTAAGACCAATTTCGCCGCTTGGGAGGAAAATGCCCAGGTGGATCTGGACAGCCTGAAGACTGTCAAGTCCCCCAAGGATGCCTTCTTCCCCCAGAGCGAGAATCTCTATTCCTGCAACAAAGTGGATGGCAAGACCGCCATCACCCCCGAAAAGCTCCAGAGCGAGCCGTTCGTGGTGTTCGGCATCCGGGCCTGCGATGTCCGGGCGCTGGACGTGCTGGATAAGGTGTTCCTCAGCGAGCCGGTGGACAGCTACTATGCCGCCCGTCGGGAGCATGGCATTCTGGTTTCCTATGCCTGCGGCAATCCGGAAACCTCCTGCTTCTGTAAGGTGTTCGGCATCGATGCTGCCGCCCCTGCCGGTGACGTGGTCACTTGGATGATCGGCGACGAGCTGTACTGGGATGCCAAGACCGAGAAGGGCGAAGCTTTGACCGCTCAGGTAGCGGATCTGCTGTCCGATGCGGATGCTGCCGCTGTGGAAGCCGAGCAGGAGAAGATCCGTGCCATCATCGAAAAGCTGCCCAATTCCAACCTCTCTCTGGAAGGCTGGGGTGCCGAGGCCGCCAAGACCCGGTTCGATTCCCCTGTCTGGGAGCAGCTTTACAAGCCCTGTCTTGCCTGCGGTACCTGCACCTTCGTGTGTCCCACCTGCCAGTGCTACGACATTAAGGACTACAATACCGGCTCCGGTGTCCAGCGGTACCGCTGCTGGGATAGCTGTATGTACTCCGATTTCACCATGATGGCTCACGGCAACAACCGTACCAGCCAGATGCAGCGGTTCCGTCAGCGCTTCCTGCACAAGCTGGCCTATTTCCCGGCCAACAACGACGGAATGTTCTCCTGCGTGGGCTGCGGCCGTTGCGTGGATAAGTGCCCCAGCCATCTCAATATCGTCAAGGTCATCAAGGCCTTTGGAAAGGAGGATGCGTGATGCAGGAACCTATGCACGAATGTAAGCACAACCCCGGTTTTTGTCGGGATACTCTGATTCCTCAGGTGGCTGTCATCACCGACATCCGCACCGAAACCCCCGATGTTAAGACCTTCCGGGTGGAGCGTCCTGAGGGCGGCAAGCTTTTTGAGCATCTGCCCGGTCAGTGTGCCATGGTTTGTGTCCCCGGTGTGGGCGAGGCCATGTTCTCCATCACCTCTTCTCCCACCAACAAGCTGTATCAGGAGTTCTCCATCAAGCGCTGCGGCGTGCTGACGGAGCATCTGCACGCCATGAACGCCGGTGACGAGATTCTGGTGCGTGGCCCCTACGGCAACAATTTCCCCGTGGAAACCGAGCTGAAGGGCAAGAATCTGCTGTTCATCGCCGGTGGTATCGCACTGGCGCCTCTGCGCAGTGTTATCAACTACTGCCTGGACAACCGGGAAAACTACGGCGACATCGACATCCTCTACGGTTCCCGCTCCGCTGACGATCTGGTTCAGCGCAAGGAGATCGAGGAGGTCTGGAGCAAGATCCCCGGTGTGAATGTGCATCTGACCATCGACCGGGAGCAGGAAGGCTGGGACGGTCATGTGGGCTTCGTTCCTTCCTATCTTAAGGAGCTGGCCTTCGATACCAACCGCACCGCCATCCTCTGCGGCCCTCCCATTATGATCAAGTTCTGCCTGCAGGGCCTGAAGGAAATGGGCTTCGCCATGGAGCAGGTGTATACCACTCTGGAGCTTCGGATGAAGTGCGGCGTGGGCAAGTGCGGACGGTGCAACATCGGCACCAAGTACGTCTGCAAGGACGGCCCCGTGTTCCGGTTCGACCAGGTGGACGAACTGCCTAACGAATACTGATCCTTCGGCGGCGCAGCCACACTTGGCCCCCGCATTTATGAGGGGGCTGGCACGCCGCAAGGCGTGACTGGGGGAGTAATAAAAAAGCAAGACTCCCTCCCGGCCTCGTTTCACTCGGCCACCCCCCTCGCAAGCGCGGGGGGCAAGAAAAGGATCTTAATAATTATGATAAGAAAGGACAAATTCCCATGGAAAATATGGTAAATGTCTATTTTTTCGGTAAGAAATATTCCGTTCCCGGCGATCTGACCATCATGACCGCCATGGAGTATGCCGGTTACACCCTGAAGCGTGGCTGCGGCTGCCGTCACGGCTTCTGCGGCGCTTGCGCCACCATCTACCGCATCAAGGGCAAGAACGAGCTGAAGACCTGCCTGGCTTGCCAGACCCAGGTGCAGGAGGGTATGTACGTTGCCTCCATTCCCTTCTTCCCCACCGACAAGCGGACTTACAACATCAACGAGATCAAGGCTGACCAGCGTGTGATGATGGAGCTGTATCCCGAAATCTACGCCTGCATCGGCTGCAACGCCTGCACCAAGGCCTGCACCCAGAGCCTGAACGTCATGCAGTACATCGCCTACGCCCAGCGTGGCGAGCTGGAGAAGTGCGCCGAGGAGTCCTTGGACTGCGTCGGCTGCGGCTGCTGCTCCGTCCGCTGCCCCGCCGGCATCAGCCATCCCATGGTTGGTCTGCTTGCCCGCCGTCTGACCGGTAAGTACATCGCTCCCGAAACCGAGCATCTGAAGAACCGTGTTGAGGAAATCAACGCCGGTGCTTACGATGAGCTGATCGAGGCTATCATGCTCAAGCCCATCAGCGAGATGCAGGAGCTGTACAACACCCGGGATATCGAAAAGTAAGGAGGCCGCACTATGTTTACACCTGAAATGCTGGAATCCATTAAGAAGGTGGAGGCCACCCGTGCAGAGCGTATGCGCACGGAGCCCCGCCGTATGACCGCTGAGGAAAAGAGTGAGCTGCTGAAGGCTTACCACCCCGACTACCGGCCTGAGGGCTTCAAGGAAATCAAGATCGGCCCCAACAAGGGTCAGAAGGCTCCCGTGGAGCTGACCGATCTGATCCACTCCAACAGCCGTCTGCTGAATGAGAACATCGACCTGACCAAGATCGACTACGATGTGGACGTTCTGGTCATCGGCGGTGGCGGCGCTGGCTGCTCCGCTGCCATCGAGGCTCACGAAGCCGGTGCCAATGTTATGGTTGTCACCAAGCTGCGTATCGGCGATGCCAACACCATGATGGCTGAGGGCGGTATTCAGGCCGCTGACAAGCCCAACGACAGCCCCGTCCAGCACTATCTGGACGCCTTCGGCGGCGGTCACTTCGCTGCCCGTCCCGAGCTGCTGCGCCGTCTGGTCATGGAGGCTCCCGATGCCATCCAGTGGCTGAACAAGCTGGGCGTTATGTTCGATAAGTACGAGGACGGCACCATGGTCACCACCCATGGCGGCGGCACCTCCCGTAAGCGTATGCACGCCTGCAAGGACTACTCCGGTGCGGAGATCATGCGTACCGTCCGTGACGAGGTTCTGAACCGTCACATCCCTGTGGTGGAGTTCACCTCCGCTGTGGAGCTGATCAAGGACGATAAGGGTCAGGTCGCCGGCGCTGTTCTGCTGAACATGGAAACCGACGATTATCTGGTTGCCCGTGCCAAGACTGTCATCATCGCCACCGGCGGTGCGGGTCGTCTGCACTACCAGAACTTCCCCACCTCCAACCACTACGGCGCCACCGCCGACGGCCTGATTCTGGGCTACCGTGCCGGCGCGCCTCTGCTGTATCAGGACACCATCCAGTACCATCCCACCGGCGTGGCTTACCCCAGCCAGATCTTCGGCGCGCTGGTTACCGAGAAGGTGCGCAGCCTGGGCGCTATGCTGGTCAATAAGGATGGTGAGGCTTATGCCCATCCTCTGGAAACCAGAGACGTTTCCGCATCTGCCATCATTCGGGAATGCGCCAACGGCAAGGGCGTAGATACGCCTTTGGGCAGCGGTGTTTGGCTGGATACCCCCATGATCGAGATCATCGGCGGCGAGGGCACCATCGAAAAGAGAATTCCCGCAATGCTGCGTATGTACCTGAACTACGGCATTGATATGAGAAAGGTTCCGATTCTGGTTTATCCCACCCTGCACTACCAGAACGGCGGTCTGGAGATCGGCGGCGAGGGCTACACCAAGGCCATCCCCAACCTGCTGGTTGCCGGTGAGGCTGTTGGCGGCATCCATGGCCGTAACCGTCTGATGGGCAACTCTCTGCTGGATATCATCGTCTTTGGTCGTAACGCCGGTAAGGCTGCTGCCCGCCGTGCCAAGGAGACCGAGCTGGGCGAGATGAATCTGGATCACGTCAAGGCTTACGCCGAGGAGTTGGCTGCTGCCGGCTGCGCTCAGGAAGGCGTATCTCCGCTGCTGCTGCCTCAGTACGCCCGTCACCAGCGGTAAATTATGCTGTCATCGCGAACCAGTGACCGATGTCACTGGTGTGGCGATCCCCTAAGGCTTTCGGAAACCATGGGGGATTGCCACGCCAGTGTGCGCACTGGCTCGCAATGACATGTCTTTTAAGGAGGAATCCCCCATGAGAGAAATTTCCGTAAATCTCATCACCGATGTGGTGGAGCGGCTGTGCATTGAGGCCAATACCCACCTGCCCGGTGATGTGAAGTGCGCCATTGAGTCCTGCCGTGCCTGCGAGGACGGTGTCATTGCCCAGGGCGTGCTGGATGATATCATCAAGAATTACCAAATCGCCGACAACGAGAACGTCCCCATCTGTCAGGATACCGGCCTTGCCTGCGTATTTCTGGAGATCGGTCAGGACGTGCATCTGGTGGACGGCGACCTGACGGAAGCCGTCAACGAGGGCGTGCGCCGTGGCTATACCAATGGCTACCTGCGCAAGTCCGCCGTGGCAGATCCCGTTCGCCGTGGCAACACCGGCGACAATACCCCTGCCATGCTCTACACCGAGATCGTTCCCGGTGAGAATATCAAGATCACCGTTGGTCCCAAGGGCTTCGGCAGCGAGAATATGAGCCAGATCCGGATGTTCAAGCCCTCTGCAGGTCTGCAGGGCATCAAGGATTTTATCATCGAGGCTGTGGAGACCGCAGGCCCCAACCCCTGCCCGCCCATGGTCATCGGCGTTGGCATCGGCGGCACCTTCGATAAGGCGGCTCTGCTGGCGAAAAAGGCGCTGATGCGTCCGCTGGACAGCCACCATCCCGATCCCTACTATGCGGAGCTGGAGAAGGAAATGCTGGAGAAGGTCAATGCCCTGGGCATCGGTCCTCAGGGCTTCGGCGGCAAGACTACCGCCATCGGTCTGAACATCGAAACCATGGCGACTCATATTGCCGGTATGCCTTGCGCCATCAACATCAACTGCCATGTGACCCGGCATAAGACGGAGGTGCTGTAATGGAAAAGCATATTACCCTGCCTTTGACCGAGGAGATCGCCAAGTCCCTTCGTGCCGGCGACCGGGTTTACCTCACCGGCACCATCTACACCTCCCGTGACGCAGGTCACAAGCGGATGTGCGAGGCGCTGGCCCGTGGCGAAAGCCTGCCCTTCGACCCCCAGGATGCCACCATCTACTACGTTGGTCCCACTCCGGCGAAGCCCGGTCAGGTCATCGGCTCTGCCGGCCCTACCACCTCCGGTCGTATGGATGCCTACGCGCCTACCATGATGAGCGTAGGTGCCCGGGGCATGATCGGCAAAGGCGCCCGTCTGCCCGAAGTCGTGGAAGCCATGAAGAAGTATTCCGGCGTTTATTTCGGTGCCATCGGCGGCGCCGGTGCGCTGCTTGCCAAGTGCATCAAGTCCGCAGAGCTGATCGCTTTTGAGGATCTGGGCGCTGAGGCGCTGCGCAAGCTCTATGTGGAGGATATGCCTCTGGTGGTCATCATCGACTGCGAGGGTAATAACCTTTACGAAGAAGGCCGTGCGGCTTATCTGAATAAGTAACAAAAAATCCGCACCGATTGGTGCGGATTTTTGCGCTGCAGATGGCTGCGCTTGACAATGTTTGCGAGAAAGTATATAGTATGGGTGCATATTTTATGAAAAAGGAGAGGGGAAAATGTTTTGCGGAAATTGCGGTAATCAGATTCCTGACGATTCTAAGTTCTGTGGTCACTGCGGTAATGTGCTGTGGTCGGAGAGCTGCTCCAGGGATAACCCCAATGAGGGCGGCTTTTTTAAGAAAGATGTGTACTTCGTCAAGAAAGCCGATTCCAAGAACAAGGTTTTGTATTTCATTTCCTGGGGACTGGTGTTCCTGTGCTTGCTGAGTATCATCCTCAGTGCGAATGTGGCGATCAATGGGGATTTATTACAGTCGCCCATCGGAAAATTGGTAGACTCTATGACGGATGGTGAATTAACACAGTTAGGTGATGAATTGTCTGATAGGGTCGTGGAGATTGAGCAAATCGCAGACGATCGTGATGGGATCGAAAGAGAATTTTTAGAAGCATACTTGAAGCTTTCGGAGAAATTTTCGCTGAATAATCTGCATCAGACAGGAGCAATTTGCGCGGAAATGTATGATGATATGGGCGAAGAACAGGACGCCGCAGATTTGCGGGATAGCATGGTGATTTTGCGTATCTTCATTGTGACACTGGTGATTTGCTTTGTCATTACGGGAATTCTGACAATTTTGTCGGCGTTGTTTAAGAATTTCCCCCTGGCTATTGTAGCAATTGTACTAGCAGTTGACATTGTGCTGATATTTGCAGGAATTATTTGGGCGCTGTTTGCGCTGGCGGCGTACATTGGATTGATTGTGGTCTACGCCAAGATGGGGAGTGCGTATAAAGCATACAGACGTGCTTGCCTTGCTGAATAATAAAAATCCGCACCGATGGGTGCGGATTTTTTGCGTTAATTATGGGCATCCTGCAGATGGAGGGATGTACATGACAGAAAAGGAATACGGGCAATTGGTGAAGAAAATGGCACCCAAGTCGCCCATTTGGAAAGATTGCCTGCTGGCATTTTTGGTGGGTGGCAGCATCTGTACGATAGGGCAGGGGCTGATGACGCTGTACGGAAACTGGTTGGATAAAAACGATACCGCCACGGCGGTTTCCATGACATTGGTTGCGCTGTCGGCACTGTTTACGGGATTGAGTCTTTACGATAATCTGGCAAAATTCGCCGGTGCCGGCACCCTGGTGCCTATCACCGGCTTCGCCAATGCCATCGCCGCCCCGGCAGTGGAGTTCAAGACGGAAGGCTTTGTCTTAGGTGTTGGTGCAAAGATGTTCACCATCGCCGGCCCCGTCATCGTCTACGGTGTGAGCGCATCGGTTGTTTATGGAGTTATCTATTGGATATGCACCATAATGTAGGGGCGGCAATCTGCCGCCCGTTGCCGAATGTGCAAAAATAAGGGGGATGCAAAACCTTCCCCCTGGGGGGAAGGTGGCAAAAATCTTTGATTTTTGACGGATGAGGGGGCTGCATTTGCGGTATTCCCCTCATCCGTCTCCTTCGGAGGCACCTTCTCCCCGGGGAGAAGGTTTTAGGGGCGGCAGGTTGCCGCCCCTACATTCCACAGAATCGGTTTTTTGTCATGAACGCAAACAGTAATGAAATACGCTCCCGGTGTAGAATAATCGTAATCTACAATACGGTTGTGTTTTCGTTTTTGCTGATCGTTCATCGTTACTTTCTTTCCACCTCGGGGATTTCAAACGTTACGGTAAGATACATTAGATTGCTGCGTGAATCGGTGCATTCGATCTCCAGTAAATAGCGATCATCTTCCAACTGCTCGATGCGATCTCCCAACCAATATACATCTTGAAATGCATCCAGTGCAACAGGCTCTGAGGCATTCATCTTCATATTGGTGATACGATAGTTATATAGCGAGATCTTCTTGATGTTTGTTTCATACATGGCATTTTTGCCATCCAGCAAAATCTCCAGGCAATTCCGTTTGGGATGCTTTTCCTTCCAATCGGGTGCCAATTCCAATTCGCAAACTGAGCGGATCGCTGCATCGTGCAAACCGAACTTCCAGTACCAATCCGGAAACTGGGCATAGTATTCCGCGAGCTGTTTCGCTGCCGCTTCTATTCCTTTTTTGCTCATGACAACACCTCTTTGTTCAAAAGCCTTTCTCTTTCAGATCGTTTACGAGGTTTACATAAAACTCTCGCACATCGAAATCCGGGATATTTTCCCGGTTCAGGTCGATCATATCGCCGTGGGAGATGCCCCGCTTGCGGGGCGGCTCCAGGAGGGTATAGCTTTCGCCCCATTGGAAGGAATCCACAGCCACCAGTCCGTCGTTTTCGCCGCTGAAATATTTCACCAGCCGGTGAGAAAAATTCAGAGGGAATTTGCCGCCGCTGGCCTTTTTCAGCACGGAGCCCACACTTTGACAGTAGATCCCCTCCGGGGTGGGCATTTCGGCGTTCAGCTCCCGGCAGCGGGATTCGGTCAGATCGTTTACAGCAGCAAGAAAATCCGCATTCCGCTCGCCGAATTTTTCCAGGGTGGTGTCGTAGGTCTTGGCAACGGCACTTTGCACCTTTTGGGGGATCTTCGTCAGCAGATACTCGGCGTACAGACAGCCCCGGTGGGGGGTGTTGACGGTGGTAAGGGAGGCGATATGCTCGCCCATTCCCAGCTTTGCGATGGCGTAGCGGGTGTCAAGACCGCCCTTGGAGTGGGCGATGACATTGACCTTTTCCGCACCGGTTTCGTCCAAAATCTGCAAAATCCGCCATTTCAGACACCGGGCGCTGCTGGCGATGGAGGAGGCGGAGGGGTGATTTCCATAGTAAATTTGAGCGCCGTTTTCCTCCAGCTCCTTGGGGATGCGTCCCCAGTAATTGAAAAACGTGGCGTCCCGGAAGAAAATGCCGTGAACCAGCAAAATGGGATATCGGGTGGCGCACAGCCGCTGCTCCTTGCGCAGGGCATTGCGCTGCTGCCGTTGGCATTCAAAAATGCACTCGGCAGTGGTGGTGCGGATGATGAAAAACAGCGCCACCAAATTGGCGATGGGGATCATGCCGCACAGCAGACCGATGGCCCGGATCTTGATGCCAAGTTGGGTGGAGGTGAGGTAGACGCAGAGGATGCCGTTCCAAAATACCACAAAATACACACCTGCCCACATCAGCAGGTTCCAAAGATAGGTCTTCCAATCCGCCGGGAGCATCCGCCAGCCCAGCCAGACCTGGAATGCGCCGCTGAGGAAGATGGAAATGTAAAATGCGGACAACAGGACGGTGCCATGTTGACAGACGATAAATCGCAGACCCTTTAGCTCTGTGACCCGCACACCGGCGAAGATATTGCCGAACAGAAACATCGGCACAAGCCCAAAAAGAACCCATGGGCACCACCGGATCAGCAGAAAACTGCTGGCCAGCAAGCCGAACAAAATGGCATACAGTATGGAAAATAAGGTAAAATTGCGGCGCATGACACCACCTCCCATACCGATATTATATAATGGGGCACCGGTTTTGTAAATAGCAGCGGCGGAATTACTGTTTACATATAAAATTTAACGAGAAACGTTAAAAATTGCTTGACAAACGTAAAATGACGTGCTATAGTAAGCCCATCAAACGACAGGAGGCAATCTCTATGAACAACAAAACCGACAAATTCAGCAAGGCGCTTTGCTGGGTGCTTCTGGCTACCACCGTGGCCCGTGGGCTGGGGCTTCTGATCCAGCTGGTCATGTTCGCCACCGGCGCCGCCAAAAACGCAGCCAACACCGTGAAGCTGGGCTTTGTAGAGCTGAAGCTGGCGGAAACATTGAAACCCTCTTTGGAAACCGCCACCATGCAGACGGTCTGCAATATCGCCATGCTGGTGGTGGGCGTGGCTGTTTCCGCTTGGCTGGTGGTGCTGATCCTGAAGATCCTGAAGCCTGCCATGGCAGGTCAGCCCTTCTGCGGCTGCGTCAGCACCAATCTGAAGAAGATGGGCTGGGTCCAGCTGATCGGCGGTGCGGTCAATGCGATCCTGCAGGTGGTCAGCTACGGCACCGTCACCAAGGGCTTCGATCTGCCCAAGCTGTTTTCCGGCGACGTGGTCACTGATATCCGCTGCAAGCTGGCGGTGGACACTTCCTTCATCTTTATCGCTCTGCTGCTGTTTTTGCTGGCTGCCATTTTCCGCTACGGCGAGCAGCTGCAGCAGTTGTCCGATGAAACGCTGTAAGGAGGGGGACTATGCCGATTATTTTGCGACTGGATCGGGTCATGGCCGACCGGAAGATGTCCTTAAATGAGCTTTCCGAGAAGGTGGGCGTGGCAAATGTGAATTTGTCCAAGCTGAAAAACGGCAAGGTCAGCGCCATCCGTTTTTCCACCCTGGAGGCCATCTGCCAGGTGCTGGATTGCCAGCCGGGAGATATCCTGGAATTCCAACGGGGCGACCGTGAATAAAAGGGAAAAGCGACACCCCGGAGCCTGCTTCGGGGTGTCGCTTTTGCTTGTCGGGGCGAAAAAATCTTATGCAGAAACCTATCACAATTCAACAAAACATCTTTACAAAGTCCGCTTTGTATGGTATAATCTGCCTAGCAACGGTATGCCCATACCGGAATATTTACAGAATTGGAAGGAGAAAACATGAAAAAGCGTATTGTAACCCTGCTGCTGGCTCTGGTTATGCTCGTTTCTCTGATCAGCTGTGCGATCCCCACCTTCGCCGCTGACGGCATCACCCTGCGCCTGCACTACCATCGTGAAGATGGTGCTTACGAAGGTTGGGAAATGTGGTTCTGGGATAACACCGCTACCACTAAGCTCGACCCCCCCTATTCCTTTGAGGAAGTAGACGGCGAGATGGTCTCCACCATCGAAGTCAAGCCCGGCACTATGGAGATCGGCTTCATCGTGCGTTTTGGCAACTGGGAAGCTAAGGATATCGAAGAGGACCAGTACATCGATATCGCCGGCATCCTGGGCGGCACCGTGGACGTTTACGTCGAGGCCGGTGTCAAGGGCTACGAGCTGGTTAAGGGCGCTGACGTCAAGGAAGGCGTCGTCATCGTTAACAGCAAGTACGACCAGAACAAGAACCGTATCACCATCAAGATGTCCAGCGACATGAAGTACGAGCCCACCACCGACACCTTCAAGATCTACAACAAGGAAGGCTCCGTCGCTGTTGAGTCCGTCAAGCCCGTTGGCCAGTACTACTACCTGAACCTGGCCGAGCCTCTGGATCTGTCCCGTGGCTACAACATCGAGTTCGAAGGCACTGAGTACGCCGTCGGTATGCCCGACTACTACGCAAGTGAAGAGTTCGAGACGCTGTACACCTACACCGGCGACGATCTGGGCGCTACCTACACCGCCGCCAACACCAAGCTGCGCGTTTGGGCTCCCACCGCTGTTGAGGTCAACGTGAACCTGTACAGCAACGGCGACAAGGACGCTCAGCCCGACTACGTCAGCCAGGTTGCTATGACCAAGGACGTCAACGGTACCTGGGTCGCTACTCTGGACGGCGATCAGAACGGCAAGTACTACACCTACGAAGTCATCTTCGACACCGAGATCGTTGAGGCTTGCGATCCCTACGCCCGTACCACCGGCGTCAACGGCGACCGCGCCATGATCATCGATCTGGCTTCCACCAACCCCGAGGGTTGGGATGCCGATGTCAACCCCTTCACCGGCAAGATCACCGATGCTTTCATCTACGAGCTGCACGTCCGTGACATCTCTTCCGATGAGTCCTCCGGTCACTCCCCCGAGAACGTGGGCAAGTACCTGGGCGTTATCGAGAAGGGCACCAAGGTTCCCGGCACCGATATCTCCACCGGTATCGACCACATCGTTAACTTGGGCGTGACCCACGTTCACCTGCTGCCCGTCTATGACTTCGGCTCCGTGGACGAGTCCACCCTGGACGACCCCAATGCTTACAAGTTCAACTGGGGCTACGATCCTCAGAACTACAACGTTCCCGAGGGTTCCTACTCCTCCGATCCTTACAACGGCGAAGTCCGTGTGAAGGAATTCAAGCAGATGGTCAAGGGCATGCACGATGAAGGCCTGGCCGTCATCATGGACGTTGTTTACAACCACGTTTACAACACCACCGGCTTCTGCTTCAACAAGATCGTTCCCAGCTACTTCAGCCGTCCCGGTTCCAACGGTTCCGGCTGTGGTAACGACACCGCTTCCGAGCGTGCAATGGTCAGCAAGTACATCGTCGACTCCGTCAACTACTGGGCAGACGAGTACCACATCGACGGCTTCCGTTTCGACCTGGTTGGCCTGATCGACACCAAGACCATCAACACCCTGGTCTCCACCGTTCTGGAGAAGCACCCCAACACCATCTTCTACGGCGAAGGCTGGACCATGAGCACCGTTCTGACCAAGGACGCTCAGCTGGCTACCCAGACCAACGCTAAGAACACCCCCAACTTCGCTTACTTCAGCGACACCATCCGTAACCTGGTTAAGGGTAACACCTTCGGCGGTATCTCTGCTGGCTTCATCTCCGGCGGCGCTGCTTCCACTGTGGACCTGAACGCTTGCTTCCGTGGCATGCCTTCCTGGTGCCCCTCTCCCTCTCAGTCCATCAACTACATCTCCTGCCACGATAACAACACCCTGTACGACCACATCATGATGGCCGCTAAGGACAGCACCACCGAGCAGCACATTGCTATGAACAAGCTGGGCGTTGCTTTCTACATGAGTGCTCAGGGTATCCCCTTCTTCCAGGCTGGTGAGGAGATCCTGCGCTCCAAGCCCAATGGCGACGGCACCTACAACGAGAACAGCTACAACGCTTCCGACGCTGTCAACTCCATCAAGTGGAGCGACCTGCAGAAGGAAGAGTACCAGGCTGTTTACGAGTACTACAAGGGCATGATCGCTTTCCGTAAGGAGCATCCCGCTCTGCGTCTGGCTACCGCTAACGAAGTCGATGCAGCTGTCACCAACGTCAATGGTCTGCCCGAGAAGGTCGTCGGCTACAACGTGGCCGGTGCCAATGTGGAGGGCGAGAAGGCTGAGAACATCCTCTGCCTGTTCAACCCCAACACCACTGCCGCTACCGTCACTCTGCCCGCCGGCGAGTGGAACATCTGCGTCAACGGTGAGAAGGCTGGCGTTTACTCCCTGGGTAAGGTTTCCGGCTCCGCTGAGATCAGCGCTCTGAGCTCTCTGATCCTGGTTCAGGGTGATGTCGAGGAGGCTCCCATCGATGAGCAGCCCGGCAACAACGACCAGACTGGCAACAATGACCAGAAGAACAACAACTCCAGCAGCAAGCTGGGTCTGTGGATCGCCCTGGGCGCAGTTGCCGTTGTGGCAATCGCCGTGGTGGTCGTTCTGATCATCTCCAAGAAGAAGTAATTTTCCCTTCCATAACTGGGTGTGCCGCCTCGGCGGCACACCTTTTTATGTTGCTGTGGGGGTGTAAATGATTGTTTAGATTAGCAACGCACCTACTCTTGCCCCCCGCATTTATGAGGGGGGTGGCCGAAGCGCAAGCGAGGCCGGGGGGAGGAAAAATAGGATTTTCCTGAACTCCCCCAGTCAAAAATCAAAGATTTTTGCCAGCCCCCTCTTAAAAGCGGGGGCCAAGGGGTGCAGCACGTTAATCACATAAACAATCATTTACCGCCATAAAAAACTCCCCGTGGGGCCAACTGGCTCTACGGGGAGTTGTTATGCGGTTTTTTATTTCAGCAGGTCGATGAGTTTACCCAGTACCGGCTCGAAGGCGGCACCGTACCAATGGTTTTCAACCTTGGCGGTTTCTTCGATGCAGGCCATGGTGTAATCGGCGGCGATCTTTGCGGCGGAGAGGGCATCCTTGCCCCGGACCAGTGCGCCCACAAAGGCAGAGGCGTAAATATCACCGGTGCCGTGGCAGCTGTTTGCCAGCTTTTCGTGCTCGTGGTAGCGGATCCAGCCGTCTTCCAGCACCACAATGCCGGTTCTGCCGGGGCGATAGCCCACGCCGGTGAGGATGATGTTCTTGCAGCCCAGAGCCTGGAGCTTGCGCAGCAGCTGGTCGATGTAGGCTTCGTCATACTCGGTGCAGTAGTCCATGCCGGTGAGGAAACAGGCTTCGGTGATGTTGGGCACGATGTAGTCCGCCTTGGCACACAGACCCTTCATGGCCTCCACGAAATTTTCGTCAAAGCCGGGGTACAGATTGCCGTTGTCCGCCATAGCAGGATCCACCACCTTGACGCAATCGCTGGCAGCGGTGGCATCAAAAATGTCCGCAACGTAGTCGATCTGCCGGGTGCTGCCCAGATAGCCGGTGTAGATGGCGCTGAAGCGGATGCCCTCCTTGACCCAGTGGTCCTTGATGGCGGGCATATCCTCCGTCAGATCCCGGAAGGTGTAGCCGGTGAAGCCGGCGGTGTGGGTGGACAGCACGGCGGAGGGGAGCACGCAGGTTTCCAGTCCGCAGGCGCTGAGAATGGGCAGCGCCACCGTCAGAGAGCACTGACCAACGCAGGAAATATCTTGAATGGTTAAGATTTTTTTGTAAGACATGGTGATCATCCTTTCTGTTTCTTGCCATAGTATATCAAAAACTGAGCATAATAAAATCACCAAAACAAAACAAAATAATATGACCAGATGGAGGTTTCGCTTCTTCCTAAACTTTGCTGTACTATTCTGCATCCCGGCGCACACAATAGAAACGGTGGATTTCAGGAGGTGTTGGGATGCGGCGATGGTCGTGGTTGCTGCTGCTGGCGGTGCTGCTCAGCGGCTGCCATATGCAAAAGGGAAAAAGTGAAAATTTGGGCAGACCCGTGGTTCAGCAAATCGTGGTTACCGGGCAGCAGGGGATAAAAATCTTCACAAGTGAAGAAAAAATGCAGGAAATTCTCCTGAAAATACGTCGATTGGGTCAAAAATTCACACCCCAGGAAGATCCGGACAGCCTGCCGGGAGATCGGTTGCTGGTGGAGATCATCCGATCCGATGACACCCGGGAGCGGTACACCATTCAAGGAGATCGATTCATTCAACGTGGCGATCAGCCCTGGCAGCAGACGGAAAGCCGTCCGTTGCAGGCGCTGATCGACAAATTGGATGCTTTAGTGCCCGATGGGTGAAAGATTGTCTTGCAAAAAACGCCTGCCGGGGATACAATAGAGGTATCTTAGCAGAAGGTGTGAGCTTATGATTTTTTTGTGGATCGGATTGGGGCTTTTGGCGCTGATCCTGGGCGGCGTGCTGTTCAGCGCCTATTATAGCTACCGGGTGGCGTTTCTTACCCGGCGTCCGGAGCATTATGATCCGGAAAATCTGGAGATCCCCAGCGGACCGGCGTATGATCCCTATCGGGATCTGATGATAAAGTGGATGAAGGAAACCACGGCGATTCCACACACCAGCGTCAGCATCACCTCCTACGATGGGCTGAAGCTCTGGGGCGACTTTTTTGAGTATGCTCCCGGCGCACCCATCGAGCTGATGTTCCATGGATACCGGGGCTGCTCCCGTCGGGATCTGTGCGGCGGTGTGCAGCGGTGCTTTGCGGTGGGGCGCAGCGCGTTGATCGTGGATCAGCGCTCCTGCGGTCGCAGTGAGGGCAAGGTCATCACCTTTGGCGTGAAGGAGCGGAAGGACTGCCTCCGTTGGATCGATTTTATCCTGGAAAACTATGGTCGCGACCGGAAGATCATCCTCACCGGCGTGTCCATGGGCGCTGCCACGGTGCTGATGGCCACGGCGGAGGAGCTGCCGCCCAACGTGGTGGGCGTGGTGGCGGACTGCCCGTTTTCCTCCCAGCGGGAGATCATGCAGCAGGTCATTGGACGGATGGGATTGCCGGTGAAGCTGGCGTATCCGCTGACCCGACTGGGGGCGTTTCTGTTCGGACACTTCCGCCTGGAGGAGCTTTCCCCGGAGAAGGCCATGCGATCCTGCAAAATTCCCGTATTTTTTGTCCATGGCGAGGCGGACGATTTTGTGCCCCCGGAAATGAGCAGGAAGAATTACGATGCCTGCGCTGCCCGGAAGCATTTGCTGCTGATCCCCGATGCGGGACATTGTCTGGGCTATGTGGAGGCGCCGGAGAGATACCTGAAGGAACTGAACGAATTCTTCGCTCCGGAACTGAATACATAAAAAAGCCGGCGTATGCCGGCTTTTTTGCTGTAGTAAATGATTGTTTAGCGCATTAAGATATGCTGTCATTGCGAGGCCCGAAGGGCCGTGGCAATCCCCCACGGCGATGCGAAAATGTTACAACTACCACTTAAAATACCGCAAAATCCAGGAGATTGCCACGCCAGTGTGCGCACTGGCTCGCAATGACATACTTCTTTTTTAGTGCGTCATTACACCGCTAAACAATCATTTATCGCTTTTTAGGCTGGTAGCTGATGGCGTTGACGGAGTAGACGGTGACGAAGGCGGTGGGGTCGGTTTTCTTCACGAATTCCATGAGCTTACGGTACTCCGAATTATTCACGATGGTGATGACCTCCCGGCGGGATTGGTTATCATAGGCGCCGATGATCTCGTTCAAGGTGGCGCCG
The DNA here is from genome assembly GCA_045590815.1 of Faecousia sp. Classification (GTDB taxonomy): domain Bacteria; phylum Bacillota; class Clostridia; order Oscillospirales; family Oscillospiraceae; genus Faecousia. Next base: position 22,453 of record JAZNRS010000136.1, on the reverse strand, counting down.
CTGTGCAGGTCGTGGAGAATGAACTGGGTGATCTCCTCCAGCTTGGGGGAGATGATGCACACCCGGCGCTTGATATTCAGACTGAAAATGAAATTGTCGATGAGCAGACCGCCGAAATAGGTGCCCAGCAGGCTCAAAACCACGGTGGTCTTGTCGTAAACGAAAACAGAACACAGCGCCACCAGCATCCCGGACAGGGACATGGCTTTGCCCAACTCGATGCGCAGGTACTTGTTCATCAGCTTTGCCACGATGTCCAGTCCGCCGGAGGAGGCGTTGCAGGAAAACAGCATAGCAAGTCCCACAGCGGACACCAAAATATAGCAGATCACGTCCAGCAAAGGATCGTTGGTGAGGCTTTGAAAATTGGGGAAAAGCTGCTCGTACACCCACATTACCGCCGGCACCAGCAGGGAGGCGTAGACGGTTTTTGCGCCGAACTCCTTGCCAATGAGCAAAAATCCGATGATCAGCAGCAGGGCGTTGAGAATAAAGGTGATGGCGGACACCGGCAGGGGGATGAAATTGCTCAGCACCATCGCCAGCGCCGAGGCGCTGCCCACGGTCACATGGCTGGGAAGCATGAAAAAGTACACCGCAGCCACGATGATGATGGTGCCCAGGGTGATGATGGCGTAGTCCTTGATGGTTTTTTTGACCATAAATTCTTCCTCTTTGTATTTGATAGGTTTATTCTATCGTGAAACGGCGGAAAATGCAATGGATAAAAGTGGTTATGCTTGGGGAAAATCGGAAAAAATGCCTTGATAATTGTATGAAATGATGATAAAATGACAGGGATATGACGTGAATATGTGCTAAATGCAAAAAAGGAGGGCGTGACCCCGATTTTGGGGTCATACATAGGCATATGAAGAAGAGAATTATCAGTTTTTTGCTGTGCTTTGTGATGCTGTTCGGCATCGTGTCGATGGCGCCGGTTTCGCCCCGGAACCAGGTCCATGCGGCCACCACTTCTCAGAACAATATCGTCGCCCGGGCGAATTATCTGTACAATTCCACCTGGGTCTGCCAAAAGACGGTGTCCGGTTGGAAGGGAAACTATACCTTCACCAAGGGCAATACCTACCATTTGCCCTACGGTCAGCCGGTTTATGCCGGTGCGTACATAGGCTTCGGTGTGTCGGTGGATGATTTCCTTGCCGCCGCTGCCAACGCCAGCAGTGTATTCTACACCAGCCAGTCCAACTATGCGGGCAAGACCTCTACCTACTACGCAACGGACTGCTCTGCCTACGTTTCCTGGTCCTGGGGCACTTCCCGGCAGACCACCGCTACCATCCCCAATATCTCCACCCTCATCGGCTCGGTGACCACCAGCAACGTCACCAACAAGCTTCAGCTGGGTGACGCATTGAACTCCACCTCTGCCGGTCACGTTGTGCTGGTCACCGGTCTGACCTATGATTCCAGCGGCGCTGTCACCGGCATCGAGATCACCGAGCAGACACCTCCGCAGCTGAAGCGCACCAGCCACACCGTTTCCTCCCTGGTGAGCAAGTACGGCTCCAGCTACAAGATCTACCGCTACGGCGGCACGGTGCCTGCAGCCCCCGACGGCTCCGGTTCTTCCACCACCTCCTTTGGCGTAAAAGTTACAGAAAATATGAAAAACTGGATATTTAACGCCACTTATTACCGGAATGAATACTCCGATCTGTCCTCTATGACCGACACGCAGCTGTATGACCATTTCCTTACCTATGGCATTTCCGAGGGGCGGCAGGGCAGCATTCTGTTCGATATCAAGTATTACCTCAACCAACATGATGATCTGAAGGAAGCCTTCGGCAGCAATTTTGAGCAGGCCTTCAAGCATTTCGTGGATCAAGGTCAGCGGGAGGACCGTGCATTCTCCAAGGAGGTCGCTGCGGTCAAGGACGTGATCTTCGATGCGGAATTCTACTGGGAGAAGTACCCCTCTGTGGCTGAAAGCATGGCTGGGGATGTGAACAGAAGCTTCTGCCACTTCCTGAAGGTGGGTCTGGGCAAGGGATATTCAGCAAGCCCTGCCTTTGATATCAGCTACTACATCAACGAAAATGATGGTCTGACCAGTCTGTACAGCAAGGATTATTACGGCGCCATGCAGCATTTCCTGGAGTACGGTCAGAATGAGCTGCGGGGCGTGTCGCCTATGCTGGAGGCCGCTTATTACACGGCAAATTATCCGGAGGCCGGCACCACGACTCTGTCTGCTATGCGGCATTATCTGTCCACCGGCATGGAGCAGGGACTGGACAGCACCCCGTACTTCCTGGCGGAATTCTACTATTTCAGTCATCCGGACCACCTGGCGAATTATACGGAGGAAAATTGCTACAAGCACTACCTGCTCAGCGGTTATGACGAGGGGCTTCGGGCAGCGCCCTATGCCTATTACCCGGAGGAGTTTGCCAACCTGGGCTATGGCTTCACCGCCCGTTTGACCAATAAGAAATCTTCGCTGAACTGGTCTATTTCCGGTACCAGCGTCATCATTTACACTCCCTCGGAAAGCGATGCCCAGAAGTGGCACTTCCAGCGGCAGAGTGACGGTAGCTATGTGATCACCAATGTGAAATACGGCACCGTCCTTACCGCTACCGACAACGGCAGCGCTGACGGTATGCTGGTCATCGAGGAGGCTACCGGCGGCGATAATCAGCGGTGGTTTATTTACGAGGTGGACGGCTACTACAGCTTCCGTACCGCCTGCAACAAGTGGATCGGTTTGGGTCTGACCAATGGCTCCACCACTTCCGGAAACACAGTGGAAATGGCGAATTTCCGGGATAACGACGGGCATAAGTACACCTTTACCATCCTGTCCACCGATACGGTAGATTGCCAGGAGCATAGCTATCTGAGTAACGTTTTGTCGGTGCCCACCTGCACCGAAGACGGCTGCACCAGCTATACCTGCACCACCTGCGGTGACAGCTACACCGAGCTGCTGCCGGCGCTGGGTCACAACTACATGGCATTTACCCAGGAGCTGACCTGCACGGCGGACGGCTTCACCAGTTACACCTGCGAGCATTGCGGTGACAGCTACACCACCGATTATCAGGTAGCTGCCGGTCATGACTGGCTGAGCGCCACCTGTGTCCAGGCTCCCATTTGCGCCAATTGCGGTCAAACCGATGGGGATGTGCCCGGCGGTCACAGCTATGAGGCGGTGATCACTGCGCCCACCTGCCTGGAAGAGGGCTACACCAGCTATATCTGCACCGATTGCGGTGATATCTACGCCGTTCCCGGCGAGCCTGCCACCGGTCACAATGTGGTCAATGGCATCTGCACCGGCTGCGGTCTGGTATACCAGGCTCCCAAGATCACTCCCGCATATCCCACCGCATCCCTGGAGTCCCAGATCTATATGTCCATCTACTTCACCACCGAGGGTCTGACGGACGTGCCGATGGAGGACATGGGCATGCTGACCTGGTCTGCTGCCCGGGAGGATGCCACCATCGACACCGCCGAAAAGGTGATCCCCGGTGCGGTGGAAGAAGGGGCGTATTTGGCGGTGCGCACGGCGGATATTCCTGCCAAGGAGCTGGGCGATACCATTTACTTTAAGATCTACGCCCGTTTGGCGGACGGAAGCTATGTGTACAGCGACCTGCTCACCACCAGTCCCAAGCAGTACGCCATGAGCCGGATCAACTACTCTTCGGATGCGTCCCAGGTGGCGCTGATGGTGGCGATGCTGAATTACGGAGCGGCAGCCCAGGAATATTTCGGTTACAAGACCGATGCGCTGATGAATGCCCAGCTTACCGAGGCACAGCGGGCAAAGATCGCAGAGTATTCGCCCTATATGGTGGATGCCATCGATCAGCCGGACAGCGCCAAGGTTGGCAGCTTCACCAATAGCGGCGGTTTTAACAAGAAGTATCCGTCGGTGACCTTGGAGAGCGCATTCGGTATCAATTACTACTTTGCGCCTGCCTACACCCCGGACAGCGCACCGAAGCTGTACTACTGGGACGAGGCTACCTACAACAGCGTCAGCACTCTGCTTCCCAGCAACGCCACCGGCTGTGTGACCCTGGAGGGCGACAGTCTGGTCAGCGGCAGCGTGGATGGGATCCCGGCGAAGAATCTGGCGGATACCGTGTATGTGGCTGCCGGGTATATGAGCGGTGGCAAGAGCTACTGTACCGGCGTGCTGGCCTACAGCATCGGCGCTTTCTGCACCACCAAGGCGGATGATCCCACGGCTGAGGGGCAGTCCCTGGCTGCGGCCATCGCCGTTTACGGCTACTATGCAAAGACCTATTTTGCGAAGAATTAAGTAATGCGGGCTTTCCCCCAGGGGAAGGCTTTGGTGCGCTACAATAATTGACTATCACAAAAGGCAAGTACGTATGAAAAAGAAGATCAAACAGATGATATTACGGCGGTTTTCCGCCAAAATTCAAAAGAAGACCCAACTCAGTCCGGTTCAAAGCGATGAGTTGGCGGAAACGCTCATTCGCATTTTGAGCAGCATGAACGGGCTGCGGTTTTGGAAGAACAGACTGTATCTGTGGGCGATCTACGGCATCGATTGGAAGCATTTTTCCTTTACGGAGGAAAAAATGCGCAGTCTGATCGGAAAACCCAAATATATTGACTATCAGCAGCGGCTGGGGATCTGGTACACCATCGACGCAGAGCAGGACTACCGAAACGCACCCCAGGTGCAGAACAGCGACCGGATCACCTACTACGCCTCCGGTCGGGAACCGCTGCTGGCGGTTGCCAACCATGTGGCACCGGAGCGGAAGGTGGTCTTACTGCCTTACTACACCTGCGGCACGGTGTATCAGCCCTTTTTGGAGAATGGCTGGCAGATCGTCAGCTACCGGGTGACCAAGGATCTGAAGCTGGACTGCCGCCATGTGGAGGAAATGTACCAGGAATATAAGCCCTCCATCGCGGTGTTTATGGAGTACAGCGGCAAGGATCTGACGGCGGAGGAACTGACCACTGTGGGCAAGCTGAAGCAGGCCGGCTGCGTCACCATTGTGGACCGGGCGCAGAATCTGTACTCCGAAAGACGTTCTGCGGCGATAGATTTCTACTGCGGCAGCCTGCGAAAGTGGTACTGCATCCCGGACGGCGGCTATTTGGAGCGAAACGGTGAAATCTCCATGCCGCCGCTGCCGCCGGAGGGGGTATACAACGATGTGTACGCCACCGTGTGCGCGGCGATGATGTTCCTCAACGGCTTGGCACGGAAGACCCAGGTGTCCCAGTATCAGGAACTGGCGGAATTTTTCCGGAAGGTGTCCACATCCTATGTGTGCTGCCAGCCGGTGCGGCTGCGGAATATGTCGGAATATTCCAAGGCGGTGTACCTGGTTGAACGGGAAAAGGATGGGCTTTACAAGCAGCGCAGAATGGAAAATTACCGCTATATTCACCAGCGGATCGCAGATTTTACCATGCTGCGTCCCATGTGCGGCGATTTGGACCGGGTCACCTCCACGCCCTTTTATTTTGATATCTACGCACGGGATCGGGGTCATTTGAGCGGGTATTTGCGCACAAAGGGGATCGGAAGCTGGGTCCAATGGCCAAAACCCGGGAGCTTGGGAGAACTGGACGAGGATACGGCGTTTATTTTCCGGCATTGTTTGTCCCTTTCCTGTGACCAGCGGTATACCCTGGAGGATATGAAGCGGCTGTGCGATGCCCTGGAAGATTACGAGCGGACTTATAAAAAATGATAGAAAACTCCCCTCTTTCACCCGGTGAAAGAGGGGAGTTGTTATCAGGCATTTCCATGGAACCCATTGGCAAAAAATGTTGCATTTCCACGAAGGATGGGTTATAATGCAGAAGATTGGAAATGGGCCAAGGTACGGGTGATATGCTCGGTGATGATGGCGTGATTGCCGGTCATCATGGCGTGGTCTGCGTCCTTGATCACCACATATTCGCAGTGGGGCAGCTTTTCTGCCAGCTCCGCCTGGGGCTTGGTGAGGACGGTTTTGTCGTTTTCCGCACAAAGCATCAGCACCGGGGTTTGATTTTTGACCACTTCCTTCAGCAGCTTTTTCCGCAGAAGCAGGCATTGGCGCACGCAGCCGATGGACAGGGGCGTGGAACGGTAGTGCGGCTCCTGCACACGCATCTCAAAGGCACGCTTCACCCGATGCCGGCTCCAGCCGGGGGTGGGGGTGAGGGTGTAGTTGGGATCGTATTCCTTGGAAAAGAAGAATTTCTTGTCAAAGCCCCGGATGGGTCCGAAAAAGCCGGTGCTCAGCCGGAACCACCAACCGGGCAGATCGTTGGTGATGGGTACCACCAGCGGCGAGGTCAGTACCGCCCGGTGGATGCCGGCAGGCTGTGTGGACAAATACAGCGCCGTTACCGCACCGCCCATGGAGTGCCCGTAGAGCATCAGCGGACGGGCATCGATCTTCCGCACTACGGTGTCGATGTACAGTGTCAGGTCGTCCACAAGACGGTCAAAGCTTTCAATGTGGATCAGATCCATGTGGTCGGTGAGCCGGTCGGAAAAGCCGTGGCACCGCTGGTCATACAAAAATACATTGTACCCCTGGTTCAGCAGGTGGTAGCTCAGCTCGTAATTCTTTTTCGTGAATTCGCTGAGCCCGTGGACGATGACCACGGAGCCGATGCTGTCTTCGGCGGTGAAATATTCGTAAAACAGCTGTTTTCCGTCGGGAGTCTGGAGCTTGCCCTCTGTGCGGCATTCCGCCAGCGCTGCTTCCATCTGAAGGATCGCTTCCTCAAATGCATCCTCCTGGGGGATATCCAGTTTGTAATTTGCTTTGAAGCCCATGGCTTGCCTCCTGGGTGTAAAATCTATGAAAAGTGGTGATAATCATGACATCTGAAAAGAAATCCATGCTAAAAAGGGTCTTGATTATCATTTTTGCGGTACTGTTTTCCTTCTCTGCGGCCTCAATGCTGGCCACAAAGCTGATCTATGATATGATCTTTGTCCGCTATGACGTGCCGGATCGGGAAATCCCGGCGGCGCTGAGTCAGATGGTTGCGGACAGAGAGGTGGTTTCCTATGAAGCCGATGGGGTGACCCTGGAGGGGTACCTTTATCGCTGTAATGGGGAGAACGCCAAAGATGCGCTGGTGGTGATCGCGCCGGGGTTCCACGCCGGTGCGGATGACTATCTGTGGCAGATCCGGAGCCTGCTGGACTATGGCTGGTCGGTGTTTGCCTACGACCCCACCGGAAGCTGCAATTCCCAGGGGGAATCCTATGTGGGCTTCCCACAGCAGCTCCTGGATATGGACGCCACGCTGGACTATTTGGAAGAAAAAAACCGGTTCGGTTATGAAAAAATCGCCCTTTTGGGTCACAGCCGGGGCGGCTACGCCGCTGCCTGCGCCCTGGAATCGGAGCATGACATCGATGCGGTGGTCACCGTCAGCGGTGTCAACAGCGCCATGGAGGGCATCATGGGTCACGCCAGCGCCTATGTGGGACCGGTGGCCTATGGAAATTACGGTTTTTTGTGGCTGTATCAGGTGCTGCTCTTCGGCACGGACACGGTCAACGCCAGCGCCGATGCGGCTATTTCCGGCAGCGATGTGCCGGTGATGATCGTCCATGGAGCCCAAGATGACCAATTTCCCATGGATAAAAACTCCATCATTTCCCACAGCGGTGAGATCCGCAGCGAGGGGGTGGAGTATGTGATCTGCAGCACCCCCGGGCAGGACGGACACACGGACCTTCTGTACGGCCCCGATGGTGCGGCGAATGCCGAGCTGATGGCGCAGATCAACGGATTTTTGGAAAGAAGTATTGCCTGAAAGGGTGAAAAGAGAGATGGATTTGGTATTGATCCCGGCCTATGAGCCCGACGAGGCGCTCATTGGGCTGACAGAACGCCTCCAGGTCGAGGGTTTCTCGGTACTGGTGGTGGATGACGGCAGCGGTGCCGGTTATCGGCATATTTTTGAGGCGGTGCGGGAATTTGCCACGGTGCTGACCCTGGCGAAAAATTCCGGCAAGGGCGCCGCACTGAAGACCGGCATGAAGCACATCCGGAAAAATATGCCCCAGGTGGAGAATTTCATCACCTGCGACGCCGACGGACAGCACTCTGTGGAGGACGTCTGCCGGGTGCGGGATCGGCTCCACAAGGGCGATCAGTTTGTGCTGACGGTGCGCAAGTGGAAAAAGGATATGCCCCTGCGCTCCAAGGTGGGCAATAAGCTGTCCCGGTTTGTGTATGCGCTGCTGTCCAACCGGTATTTGTCGGATAATCAGTCGGGACTCCGGGGCTTTGCCCGGGTGCATCTGGACTGGCTGGTGAAGGTGGAGAAGAACAACTACGATTACGAGATGAACATGCTCTACTACGCCGCCAAGAAAAATATCCGGGTCAGCACTCTGCCCATCGAGGCGATCTACATCGACAACAACCAGTCCTCCCACTTCAATCCCGTTGGGGATACGGTGCGGATCTACCGGAGTCTGTTCCGGCTGGCGTTGGGTTCGTTTATCGCTTTTGGTTTGGCGGAGGTGCTGGTGCTGATCGCGTCGCTGATTTTTGGCTACGATCATCTGCTCATTACCCTGCCCACGGTGGCGGCGACCTCCTGCATAGCCAATGTCCTGCTGAGCCAGCTGGTGTTTTTCCGGAATACCAAGTGCTACGATCAGTTGAACATTCTGATCTACACGGTGTTTTGGTATGGGTTTTACACCCTGGGCTGCCTGCTGCTGATGTATGCGCTGCCGGGATGGCCCCTGTGGGTGACGTTCAATATGGTGTACATAGCATGCATCCCTCTGCGGTTTTACCTGCAGAAATTCATCTTTATCGCATCCCGACCCAGAGAAACTTAATAGGAGGATGGCTGCAAAGCCATCCTTTTTTGTTGATGGACAATCTATTTGTAGGGCAAGGGCATGCCCTTGCCGTCGCCGAAGGCGCAAAAGGCTCCCTTGTGTAAAGGGAGATGTCAGCGAAGCTGACTGAGGGATTGTGCTGTAAAAGCTTCAAATTATCGTTATTTCCGGTTAATATGTATCTTTTTCATTTACAATCCCTCCGGCCTCACTTACGCTTCGGCCACCTCCCTTTACACGAGGGAGGCTTTTGCGCCGCATTGCGGCGCCCCCCGCCCGTGCGGCGAGGGCATGCCCTCGCCCTACAATGGATTACGCAGATAAACAATCATTTACTTAAGAAAAGGGAGCTCGTTGCGTTTATTTGCAACGAGCCCTTTTTGTTATTTACGAAGGGCATCGGCCATGGCGGTGGAGAAACCGGCGGCGTCCATCTTCAGAATCTGACGGATGGAGGACACGGTGGTATTCTCGTTGGCACAGCCGTGCATTTTGGTGACGATCTTCTTCGGACCCAGGAATACAGCGGCACCCTGGGAATTGAAGTCGAATTTGCTCCAAATGGCGTGGCAGATTCGCTCTGCCAGCTCCGGGTCATCAGCGCCGATCTTGCGGGCGATGTCCATGGCGATCTTACCGGCGGCTTCGGTGCTTTTCAGCAGCACGTTGCCTGCAAAACCGTCCGCCACCACCACGTCCGCATAACCGGACACCAGGTCGCTGCCCTCCAGGTTGCCCACGAAGTTCAAAGGCAGCTCCTTGATCTTGTCGTAAGCCTGACGGGTCAGCTCGGTGCCCTTGCCTTCCTCACGGCCTACACTCAAAATGCCCACCCGGGGGTTTTCGATGCCGCAGAAGCTCTGGGCGAGGACATTACCCATTTTGGCGAAGCGGGCCAGATCGTTGGCGGTGCAATCCAAACTGGCACCGCAGTCCACCAGGCAGACCATATTATCCACGCCGCAGGGCAGGGCAGAGGCCAGCGCCGGGAATTTCAGCCCCGGCAGCAGTCCGAGGCGGCAGATGGAGCCAACCAGCAGCGCACCGGTGCTGCCTGCACTGAGCATACCGCAGCAGTCCTCGTCCTTTTTTAGACGACCGTAGGCCATGGCCATGGAGCTGTCGTCCATGCCGCCGAAAATGCAGGTGGGAGGATCGTTGTTGGTGATGAATTTGTCGGTGTCGATGATCTCGTAGGCATCGGGGCTGATGCCGGCTTCGGTCATCAGCCGGGTGATCTCAGCGGCTTCGCCCACCAGAATGGGGAAGAAGTCCACGCCCTCCTTCAGCGCCTGGGCGGTGCCCAGGACGACGGGCTGGATGCCGGCATCGGCACCGTAAATATCCACAACAATTTTGCGCATAAACTACCTCTTTATTCCAGAGAAATGATGAAATCGTAAACTTCCTGCTTGCCTTCGATGAAGCCGATGTCCGCCAGGGGATAGGCGCTCCAAAGGCGCTTTTCCAGCTCATCCGCCTCGGCCTGGGTGGCATCCTTACCGGTGAAGACCACGATGATCTCCTTGGGGGAGGCTTCTACGATGCGGTTTATCAGCGCCATGGCGGTGTCCACCTTGTTTTCGCCGCAGGCGAGAATGGTTTCTCTGTCCAGGCCGATGTAATTGCCCTTCACCACGTCGATGCCGCCGATGTGGCTGTCCCGGATGGCGGTGGTCAGATAGGCGGTGGTGGCGCAGCCCAGGGCGGATTCCATGTCGGACAGCAGCTCCTCCACGTCCTCGCACCAGGGGTTATACAGCGACAGTGCGGAGCAGCCCTCCACGATGGACTTGGCAGGCAGCACCCGCACGTCCGCTTCCTTGTAAATGTCCGCCGCCTGCTGGGCGGTGAGGATTACGTTGGAATTGTTGGGCAGGACGATGATATACTCTGCGTTGAATTTTTGGAAGGCTTCCAGAAATGCATCCACCGAGGGGTTGCAGGTCTGACCGCCGGGGATGATGGCATTGGCGCCGATCTCCGTGAAGTATTCGGCGATGCCCTCGCCGGGAGCCACCGCCACCACGGCGTACTTCAGATGCTCCTTCTTGGGGGCAGCCTGGGTCTCGCTGTGCTGAACGGACATATTTTCGATCTTCAAAGTTAGGAATTCGCCGAATTTTCTGCCGTATTCCAAAACTTTTTCCGGGGTGAAGCTGTGGATGTGCACCTTGACGATGCTGTCGCTGCACACTACAACGATGGAATCGCCCAGCTCCTCCAGGGGCGCGATAAAAGCTTCCCGGTCGAAGGCGGCGATGTCGGTCTTGGCGTGCATCAGCTGCAGGATGAACTCGGTGCAGTAGCCGTATTCCAGCACACTGTCCGGTCCGAAGCTGCCGGTCATAGCGGCAGGCGCCATGGTGTCGGCAAAATCCGGGGTGTCCTCAATGGATTCGCCGCACAGATGGGCATACATACCCTCCACAAAGCAGACCAGTCCCGCACCGCCGCTGTCCACCACGCCGGATTCCCGGAGGATGGGCAGAAGCTCAGGCGTTCTGGCCAGGGATGCCTTCATGTGATTCAGCAGAGCGGCGAAGCCCTCCTGGAAATCGGTGTAATTTTCGGCGTTGGCGTCCAGAAAATCCGCAGCTTCCCGAATGACCGTGAGGATGGTACCCTCGGTGGGGGTAAGGATGGAGCCGTAGGCATCCTCCTTGGCGCAGGCGAAGGCGTAGGCAAAGTCAGCGAAGCTGACCTGCTGAAGCTGGGCAAAGCCCCGGTACAGACCGTGGACAAACTGGGAAAAGATCACGCCGGAATTGCCCCGGGCGGACAGAAGTGCCGCATGGGACAGTGCGCCCATATACTGACCCACGTTTTCCGTGTGGGGCACGCTGTTCAGACCGCCGCCGAAGGTTTGGGTCATGTTGGTGCCGGTGTCCCCGTCGGGGACGGGGAAAACGTTCAGGTCGTTGATGGTGTTGATATTCTTTTTCAGGTTGCGGTAGCCGCTCTCAAAAAGGGCGTGGAGGGCAATACCGTCCAGATACTGTTGCTGCATAATTACTCGTTTCCTTCAATCATAACTTCCTTGCCGTAGCAGAAGGAGGCGACCATGCTGGGTCCAACGGAGGCACCAACAATGGGACCGATATTGCCGAAAATGACGTTCTTGAAAGGTGCACGCTTCAGAATCTCGTCCCGGAGTGCTTCGGCTTCTGCCAGAGAATCGCCATGGGCGATGTAGAGGGTGTCAAATTTGCCGTCGGCCATGTCGATGAGGGTGTCGGCGACAACGGCACGGGCAGCGGGTACGCCCTTGGCCTTTTTGGCGCCGTAATTCTGACCCTTCCGGTCGGAGATGATGATGGGCTTGACGCCGAACAGATTGCCAAAGAATGCCTTGGATGCCTTCACGCGACCGGAGCGTGCCAAATATGCCAGAGTGTTGCAGTAGCCTACCATGTTGTAGCACAGACGCTTTTCTTCCAGGAACTTGGCGGCTTCCTCTGCGCTCTTGCCCTCGCTGCGCATCTCGGAGGCGGTGATCATCATGGCACCCTGAGCCAGAGAGCTGTTCAGAGAGTCCACGCAGAAAATACCTGCCTCCGGATACTTCTCCTTCAGCTCCTGCGCCACCACGCAGGCAACGTCGATGGACTTGCTCAGGGCAGAGGAGCAGGAGATGTACAGCACATCCTTGCCGGCCTCGATGGCATCGGTGAATTTTTGGGTGCAGACATCCTTGGGGATCTGGGTGGTGTAGATCCGCTTGCCCCCCCGGATGATATCGTAAAATGCCTTGGGATCGTGATGCTCCCAGTCCAGGCTGGCGGTGTAATTGACATCGTCGATGATATAGCACATGGGTACATAATCCAGCCGATACCGCTCACGCAGCTCCTTGGACAGGTCGCAAGTGGAGTCGCCGAAGATAACAAAGTCTTTCATGTTCATTCCTCCATTTGTAATGATACCAACAGATATGCCCATCTTACCACAAAATCCTTGCTTTATCAACAAAAAAATCAATTTCCGGATAAAATATGATGACAATTGACATGGTTTGTGCTATACTACAGACTGCGATAATCTGTGCGGAGGGAAATGCTTTGCTGGGATATATTTTGCTTGGAGTGGCGGTTTTGCTGCTGGGCGGCCTGGTGGGTATGTTTATTTACACCTGGCCTTTGTCTAAAAAAGTATATGAAGATCATCTGGTGCGTACTTCTCCGGATGCCTGGGGACGTGCCTGCTCCGCTCCCGAAAATGAGGAGCAGCTGCGGATGTGGAACGATGGTCTTGCCTGGGCGGAGAAATATCAGTCCGCCATCCGGGAGGTAGATATCGAAAACGAGGGCTTCCGGCTCTTTGGCGAGTATTTTGACTTTGGTTTTGACAAGTGCGCCATCATTCTGCCCGGTCGGTGCGAGTGTTTGATGTACTCTTACTATTTCGGCGAGCCCTACCGCCGTGCCGGCTACAACGTGCTGGTCATCGACAGCCGCTGCCACGGCAAAAGCGAGGGCAAGTACAGCACCGCCGGCGTCAAGGAAAGCAGCGATGTGCTGGCCTGGGCGGAGCTGGTTCACAGCTTCGGCAACCGGGAGGTGTGCCTGCATGGCATTTGCATCGGTACCTCTGCCGGTCTGTTTGCCATGAATAAGCCCCAGTGCCCCGAATATATCACCACGTTGGTCACAGAGGGCTGCTACGTTTCCCTCCGGGAAACCTTTAAGCGGCACATGATGGCCATCAACCGTCCCATTTACCCGGTGCTGGATATGGTGATGCTGCGGCTGAACAAGGCTACCTCCATCAATATTTACCGGGATACCCCCATCCGTGCCATGAAGAAGCTGAGCACGGATAAGCGGGTGCTGTTTTTGTACGGCAAGGAGGATATTTTCTCCATCCCCAGCAAGAGTCAGAAGCTGTTCGATGCCTGCGCAGCGGCGGATAAGAAGCTGGTGTGGTTCGACCACGGCGGACACTCCCACCTGCGCATCAACAACGTGGCTGCTTATGACGATGCCATCGCAGCTTATCTGGAGGGTAAATGAGCAGGACGAAGTACGCGGTTTTTACCATGGATGTGGAGGCGTTTTACGATGCCAAATGCATTCGGGAGCAGGGGGTACAGACGGATGTGTCGCTGCTGGACGGACTGGATGAGTATATGTCCATCCTGGAAAAGCACGGCATCAAAAGCACCCTGTTCACCGTGGGCAGGCTGGCACCGAAGATCGCTGACAAGCTGAAGGGCTACCTTGCCCAGGGACATCGGCTGGCGCTGCACAATTATGAGCATATCGAGCCGCTGGATATCAGTCCGGAGCTGTTCCGCAAGCAGGTCAAGCGGGCAAAGCAGCATCTGGGCAAAATCTTTGATACGGAGATCCAGGGCTTCCGGGCACCCTGCTTCAGCATGGATACGGAGCGGCTGGAGATCATCCGGGAGTTGGGCTTCCGCTACGATTCCAGCCACATCGGCACGGTTCGGGACGCGGTGAGTATGGACAGCTTCCAGAAGCTCCGGGAGGGCATTTTCCACGAGGATGGCTTCTACGAGTTTGAGCTGAACAAGCAGAAGCTGCTGGGTATTCCGTTCCCCATTTCCGGCGGCGGCTATGTGCGGATGTGCCAGTGGGATGTGGTGCGGTCGCTGATCCGCAGGCATATTCGTACCTGCGATTATTATGTGTTTTATCTGCATCCCTTTGAAATGACCCGGCAGAAGGTGCCGGTGTACCGGAATTTGAAGGTTTGGGATCAGATCTACCTCAGCGCCGGACTGAAGACCTACCGGGAAAAGGTGGAAAGAATCATCATCATGCTCAAGGAGGCGGGCTTCCAGTTTGTCACCTTTGAGGAGCTTACGGAAATTTTGAATCAGGACCGGGTGACGAGCCCCACATAAAACGGCTGTTTTTGCGAAAACAGCCGTTTTTTCTATACATTAAGAAGCGTAAATGATTGTTTAGCGGAGTAATGATGCACTAAAAAAGAAGTATGTCATTGCGAGCCAGTGCGCACACTGGCGTGGCAATCTCCTAAGATTTGCGCATCGCCGTGGGGGATTGCCACGTCGCTTCGCTCCTCGCAATGACAGCATATCTTAGTGCGCTAAACAATCATTTACTGCAAAAGGCACGTTTTATTTGACAGAATAGTGTGATAATTAGTATAATAAGTACATCTCAAATAAAGGAGATCATACTTATGAAAAAATGGATCGCGCTATATTTGACGTTGGCCTGCATTGTGGGCCTTTTGGTGGTTTCCGCTGTGGCGGCGGATGCACCGGCTGCGGTGGCGGCGGAGCCCCAGGTGGTGCCGCTGTATCCGTCGCTGTCCCTGGAGGGTGCGGTGCAGTACAATCTGTACTTCCGTCTGCAGGACTGCGGTAATGTTTCTTTGAGTGATATGGGTCTGCTGGTCTTCGACAGCGCTGAGGGCGGCAGTATCGATACTGCCCTGGAGGTCGTCCCCGGCGCCCAGAAGGTGGGCAGCAATTATTACGTCCATACCAATGGCATTCCTGCCAAAAATCTGGGCGACGCCATGTATTTCCGGGTGTATGCCAAGCTGGCGGACGGCAGCTATGTCTACACCAAGACCCTCAGCTACAGCGCCCGGGTCTATGCGAAAAATACCCTGAAGAGCGCCTCCACCACCCAGGCGGAGAAGGATCTTGCGGCGCAGCTGATGCATTACGGCGCATCGGCGCAGATCTATTTTGAATACAAGACCGATTCCTTGATGGATGTGTGCATCCCGCCCAAGGATCATGTTTATGAGGATGTGTGGACGGTGGAGACCCCGGCGACCCTGGAAGCGGAGGGTCTGGAGTACCGCATCTGCACCGCCTGCGGCGAGAGCAGGGAAGAGCGGGCGATCTCCAAGCTGACGGTTGCCTCCGTGGCGATGACCAAGGCACCGGACAAGACCGATTATTACACCAATCAGCACTTCCTGCCTGCTGGTATGGAGCTGACGGCTACCTTGAGCGACGGCTCTGCCATGGCGGTCACCGAATATACCTTTGACACCGCACCTCTGACGGCGGAGGATACCTCCGTCACCGTCAGCTATGGTGATTTTACTGTCAGTGTGCCGGTGGATGTGTCCGAGATCTGCTGGACAAGTGTGTCTGATTTGACTGCCTACACCGATGGCACCCTCCTGGCGGTGGAGGGCTACTTCGTGGGCGTGGCGGAGGAAGGTCCCTCTGCCGACCAGGAAATGCTTCTGAAGGATCTGGATTCTGACGATCTCATCGCCGTCCGGGGCGTGCCCTATGGGGAATTCCCCAGCTATGGCTATGCCAAGGGCGACCGGGTGCTGATCTTGGCTACGGTGGACACCGATACCACCGTCAACACCCCCAATAAGCGCCACCTGGACTTCGGCACCGACAACGGCACCATCGATTCCACCATCCTCTCCCGGGGCAATGCGGTCAGCTTCGACCTGACCAACACCGTGAAGGTGTCTTCCTGGGAGGAAATGCAGGCGCTGTTTGCCGTGGGTACGGTGGAAAGCTACAGCTACATCGAGTTCACCGGCGAGCTGTTCTTCAATCGCTATGGCGGCTCCGATGGGGTGGATACCTCCCGGATGCACATGAATGCCGCCGCTACCGGTGTCAGCACCATCCGTACCGATGGCAAGCGCACCGTGGGTCTGCGGGACAATGTGATGCAGAGCAACCTGGGCGAAAACTGGGCGGAGCTGTTCTTTGATGCCATGCCGGAAAGCGGCAATTACCCCGGCTACCGTGCCAAGGGCAAGCTCATCGGTATCTACACCGGCGGCAACAATTACTACTTCCAGCTGACGGTGCTGGATGATGCTTGGGTCGACCTGGCGCCCTTTGACAACTACGATGTGGTGGTAGAGATCGCGGATACCTTCTTCGATCAAGGCCCCCAGATCCAGTACGATCAGACCGGCAGTCGCCGGAATCTGAACCCCACGCCGGAAATGGCCACCGGCGAGAACACCATTTATCTGGATTGCAGCAGCTATGTCAATGCGGTGTACCGGGGCGCCTTCGGTGTCAACGTGATGAACAGCGACGAAACCCCCTCCACCTTGAAGTTTACCAACTATGCCATCGACAATCCCGACTATCCCGATGTCATCGGCTACTGGGAGAATGCGAATTTCACCACCGCCACCGATATCGCCGATATCCTGGCAACGGTGCGTGGGCAGCTGCAGGTGGGCGACCTGCTGGTTTACCGCCACGGCGAAACCAGCGGCACCAACGGTCATGTGTATATCTACATCGGAAACGATCAGTTCCTCCATTGCACCGGCTCGTCCTATGTGTACGGCGATACCCCGGATGTGAGCTACGACAAGGGCACCACCGATGAGAAGACCATCGGTGCGGTGCAGCTGATCCATGCGGACGACATTTTCGTGAATACCACCAACAAGCGGTATCTGTTCAAGGTCACCGCCAGTGACTCGGTTTACAGCTTTGCGCTGCTGCGCCCCATGAACCGGGGTCTGACTCCCACGGAGTCTGCCTGCAACCGGATGAAGATGGCAGGTCTGCGGGTGGAACGGAGCGTGGATGTTGGTCTGTATAATTCCGTTTTCCAGGGCGGTACTCTGACCTATACCGTGACGCTGAACAATACCTCTTCTTATGATCTGACCGGCGTGGTCATCACCGAGTATCTGCCCGATGGTGTCAGCCTCCTTTCCGGTGACGGCTGGACGGTGGATGGCAACGTACTGACCTATGTGGCGGATGTGGACGCCGGGGAAACCCTGACCCTCAGCTACAGTGTGACCGTGGAAGCAAGCGGCACCATCGTCAGCGAAGGACAGGTGGGCGGCGTAGCCATGAACACCTTGACCAACACGGTTTCCTCCATGACCGCGGCGGAGCTGTCTGCCATTGCCAAGCAGGCGAAAAACAGCACCGTTACCGACCCGACCGCGCTGCTCAAGGCGCTGTATGCCGATTTCAGCGGTGTGACCTCCGTGAAAAATGCTCTGAGCCAGGTCATCGATTCCTCCAACAAGACCCTGCGCACCGATACCGCACTGTCGGCGCTGGTGGTTCCCAACCTTTACGGCGGCGTGGATATCAAGAGCGGCTTCATTACCGATAATCAGCGAACCCGGCTGGTGAAGCAGGAATATCTGGCGGTGGGCGACGTGATTTTGGCGGAGCACGGCTCCACCCAGGTGGTGTTCGTGTACCTGGGCGACGGGCAGCTCCTCCGGTGCGACGGCACCCGGTCTGTGGTGACCGTTACCGGCGATGAATACGCCAGCGAGAACGTCCTGGTCACCCTTATCGCCTACGACCGCTTCGCCGTGATCCGTCCCTCTATGAAATAATTCAACATTCTGTCATTGCGAGGGCCGTAGGCCCGTGGCAATCCCCAGTGGTGATGCTAAAGCCTGTGGGGATTGCCACGCCAGTGTGCGCACTGGCTCGCAATGACAGTTTTTTTGCCGTTTCATGTATGGACAAATCTGGAATGATTTGCTATAATTAAAAAAGCGTTTGCGCTTTCGTGGCGCATAAAAATTCAAGGAGGAAATTATGAGAAATCTTATCCGCAGAACCCTCGGATTGGTACTGGCTCTGGCGATCATCGCCGGCTTTGCGCTGGTGCCGTTCCCCACTGAGGTCGAGGCAGCAAGCTCTGTGTCTATCTTGACCAACGCCAAAACCGACATCCAGAATGGTGTTACCCTCCATTGCTGGAACTGGTCCTACAATGCGATCATTGAAAACCTTCCCAGAATCGCCGCTCAGGGCTATACCGCCATCCAGGTATCTCCCGTCCAGAAGGCCAAGCAGCCCACCATGGGCGGCCCCGGCACCGACTGGTGGGTGGCTTATCAGCCTGCTGATTTCGCCATCGATAACACCGGCGTTAACTTCCTGGGCACCAAGGCTGAGTTCATGAACCTGTGCGAAACCGCTCACGAGTACGGCATTTACGTCATCGTGGACGTGGTCGCCAACCACATGGCACAGCTATACGGCACCACCCGTTCTCCCGAGATCATTGCGGATATTCTCAACGATAATTCCTGCTGGCATAACAAGAATCAGAGCATCGGCTCCGATTACTCCAGCCGTGAGCGGATCACCCAGTACGACCTGGACTCCGTTCTGGATCTGAACACCAAGAGCAAGAAGGTGCAGAACTACGTTCTGAACTATCTGAAGGAGCTGATCGATGCCGGCGCTGACGGTTTCCGTTTCGACGCTGTCAAGCACATCGAAACCCCCGATGATGCCGCTTCCTTCGCCAGCGATTTCTGGCCTACCGTCATCTACGGCGCAGAGGACTACGCCGAGAGCAAGGGTCTGAATCTGTACTGCTACGGCGAGCTACTGGATCATCCCGATGAGTCCGGCACCCTGCCCGACAGCGCTTACACCAAGTACTTCAGCATTACCGATAACTCCTGGGGCAACACCGTCCGCTCCAACGTGGTCGCCGGTGGCAATGCCAGCGCTTTCAGCTCCGGCTACCACAAGAACGTCAGCGCCAATCAGCTGGTTCTGTGGGCAGAATCCCACGACACCAACACCAATGGCTCCTCCAGCGGCGTGTCTGTTGAAAACATCAACAAGACCTGGGCGCTGGTGGCTGCCCGTGCCGATGCCATGAGCCTGTACCTGGCCCGCATGGAAGGCTTCACCCCTCCCTACGGCCTGGGCGTTGCCTATGATATCGGCTGGCACGAAGCATCCGTGGGCGCTGTGAACAAGTTCCACAATGCCTTCGTGGGTCAGAGTGAGTACATCGCCAGCTCCGGAAGCATCGCCTATGTGGAGCGCGGTACCTCCGGCGTGATCCTGGTCAACGTGGGCGGCAACGGCACCTCCGTTAGCGTCCCTGCCAACAAGATGGCCAACGGCACCTATAAGGATCAGATCACCGGCAACACCTTCACCGTGTCCGGCGGTAAGATCAAGGGCACCATCGGTTCCACCGGCATCGCCGTTGTGTACAATGTGTCCTCCTGCTCTCACAGCAGCCACTACATCGCCGGCATCTGCGCCAACTGCGGCGCTTCCGTCAGCCATAGCTACAGCAATGGCGTCTGCGCCTGTGGCAAGACCAAGCCCGTCACCAGCGGCTGCACCCACAGCGAGCACCGCTACAACGGCGTGTGCCGTGGCTGCGGCAGCTCCGTAGGTCACACCTACAGCAACGGTGTCTGCACCGGTTGCGGCGTGGAGAAGCCCGTGGATACCTTCGCATACTACCTCAACGGCTACATCAATGGCGCCAACGTCAGCGATGCCAATGAGACCTACCGCTTCCAGGACGGCAAGCTGACCTTCTATTCCAGCCAGGATGCCTATGTTTCCGTGCGGACGCTGAACGGTCTGTACTTCCAGACCACCCCCGACAGCCAGTACAACGATACCGTTCTGCTGCACAACGCCTCCATGGGCGGTGGCAACAACTCTCAGATGCGCGTTCCCGGTGGCAAGACCGTGACGCTGTATCTGCAGAGCAACTACAACGGCACCTACACCCTGAGCTACGCCGAGGGTGGCATCGTGGATACGCCCACCCTCTCCGGCGACACCAAGACCATCTACTTTGATAACAGCACAAAGGGCTGGAGCAAGGTCAACGCCTACTATTGGTCTGCTTCCAATACCTCCATGTCCACCTGGCCCGGCACCGCTATGACCAAGGTGGAAGGCGATATCTATTCCGTTAAGGTTCCCGTGGAGGCCAGCTCCATCATCTTCAACGACGGCACCAACCAGACCGATGATCTGAGCGTGCCCTCCGACAGCAAGAATATGTACAACGGCTCCGCCTGGAGCGTCTACGCCACCGATGACGGCGAGGATGATGGCGAGGATGATGGCGGCGAGGCTTCCGGCGACAAAATGACCATCTACTTCCAGAACAACTGGCTGTGGAGTGACGTGAAGGCCTACTACTGGGGCACCACCGCTGATCCCACCTGGCCCGGTATCTCCATGGAGAAGTACGGCAACGACGGCACCTACGACATCTACAAGCTGGAGGTTCCCCTCAATATCACGGGCCTTATCATCAACGGTGTCAAGGATGACGGCTCCGGCGACCGGGACAAGACCCCCGATATCACTTCCGGCTGGTACGATGGCATCTGCTACTACATGGGCTGGAACGATGGCAATGTTGCCAACAGCAAGAATATCAGCGAGATCCTGCCCACCGAGTGCAGCCACAGCTACACCGCCAAGGTGACCACTGCTGCTACCTGCACCAAGGCTGGCGTCAAGACCTACACCTGCTCCAAGTGTGGCGACAGCTACACGGAGGAGATCGCTGCTCTGGGTCACAGCTTCGATAAGGGCTCCTGCACCATCTGCGGTGCTGAGGATCCCGACTACGTCGAGGTGGTTGCTCCCACCATCACCCTGAAGACTCCCACTCTGCTGCTGGAGGACACCATTAAGCTGAACATCTACTACACCATCGATCAGGACATCGCTCTGGAGAAGATGGGTATGATCACCTGGTCCTCCAAGCCCAGTGTTGTGGATATCTCCACCGCTGAGAACATCTACCCCGGTGCCACCTACAACGCCGGTAACGGCTACTATGGCGTGAACACCGACGGTATCCCCGCTCAGAACCTGGGCGACATCATCTACTTCTGCGTCTACGCTGAGCTGGCTGACGGCACCATCGCCTACGGCAAGCAGGTGCAGTACAGCCCCGCTACCTACGCCTACAACCAGATCAATGGCGGCGCTTCCGCCGAAATGAAGGCTCTGCTGGTTGCTGTTCTGAATTATGGTGCAGCAGCTCAGACATACCTGGAGGACACCGATGCTCTGGTCAACGCCAACCTGACCGATGCCGCTAAGGCTCTGGTTGAGGAGTACAATGCTGACATGGTCCACTCTGTGGCAGGTGTTCCTGCTGCTAAGCAGGGTGCTCTGGCTTCCAATGGCGGCTTCTCCGCTAAGAAGCCCTCCATCTCCCTGGGCGGCGCATTCTCCATCAACTACTACTTCACGCCCAGCGCAACCGTCGCCGGCGACATGACCCTGTACTACTGGAATGCCGCTGACTTTGCTGCTGCTGATGTGCTGAGCATCGAGAATGCTACCGGCTCTTCCGTGATGACCAACGAGGATGGCATCTACGGCGGCGCCGTCGCTGGCATCGCTGCCAAGGACGTGGACAGCGCTCTGTATGCCTGCGGCGTTTACACCGACGCCAATGGCAACACCTACAGCACCGGCATCCTGCCTTACTCCCTGGGTTACTACTGCGGCAACCAGGTGATGGCTGGCGGTGAGACTGCCGACCTGGCAGCCGCCATCGCCGTCTATGGCTACTACGCGTCTATCTACTTTGCACAGTAAAATTTTCACCCGTAGGGGAGGGTCATCGACCCTCCCTAGGGCAGGTCAATGACCTGCCCCTACAAATAAAAATCGGGCGGGTCGAAAGGCCCCCCCTTACTATTTGCGCCTGCGGCGACGGCGGGGTCATGACCCCGCCCTACAAAGGCATAATCGTAGGGGCGGGTCTTGACCCGCCCTTATATTTTTTGCGCCGAACGGCGGCGGGCGGCAGGTTGCCGCCCCTACGATGCGCCTGCGGCGAAGGGAGGGTCAAGACCCGCCCCTACAGGGAAAACTAA
>JAZNRS010000135.1:0-3219 GCA_045590815.1 Faecousia sp. | reverse complement strand
GAATTCCTCTTCCGCCTCGCTAACGCTCGGCACCTTCTCCCCGGGAGAAGGTATTTCGCCTTCGGCGACGGCGAGGGCGGTGCGTCGCGCAGCGAATTCAAATCTAAATGATCGCCGGTGGCGATCATACCGATACAAATCATGCCCTCGCCCTACATTCCAATAATCATATAAACAATCATTTATCGCACTCTGTGTCCGCAATGGGGAAACAAGTGTATTTATTAAGAAAATCGCAAAATTATATGGTCTTTTCCTGCGATTTTCCTTGACAAAATGAGAAAACTGGATTATTATATTCATGTTGCCACATGACTGACGGTTAATCGCGGAGTACTGCGGAGGAGTGTGGTGAATATCAGCCGACCGTCTGGGCAATTCGATCCTTTGTGGGGTTGGATTGCTTTTTTTGTTATCCTACGGATATGTCCATGGCAGACCGGATCACCGTCATCGCCGCCATCGGAAACCATGACGAATCCACCGGCGGTGCGAAGGATGCGGTTTCCGCGGCATTGGTGTTGCCGGAAAAAGACGGTATATTGAATGTGGGAATACCCGAATCACGAAAGGATGCAATGCTATGAAGGAGTTGTATTTGAATCCGGAGATGGATGTCATCAAGTTTACCAATGAGGATGTGATCACCACCTCCGGCACAGAGGAAACATGGGGTAAGCCGACATACGGCAATGAATTCGATGGCAACTGGGGCGGAATCCCCGATTCGGGAAATGAATGGTAATATGACCTTCCCCCTGCGGGAAGGTCATGCGAAAAATCCTTTACCAGCGAAATCTCTATCAATGTACGCCGCATATGCACAACTGTTTTCGGGTAAAAACCTGCAAAAAATAGTCGTATATTTCGCATAATTTGGCTTGACAAACCGGGAAATCTGGATTATCATGTTCATGTTGCCACATGACTGACGGTTAATCGCGGAGTACCGCGGAGGAGTGTGGTGAATATCAGCCGACCGTCTGGGCAATTCGATCCGTATGGGATTGGATTGCTTTTTTTCGTTTATACGGCGTCATTCCGAGCCAGTGCGCACACTGGCGTGGGAATCCCCACGGGTTTTAGGTGTTTCCGATAGAATCGGGGGATTGCCACGGCCCTTCGGGCCTCGCAATGACAAGTACTTATTAAAGGATTGATTCGCTATGAGCTTTACATATAAAGGTCTTGCCGCTGACCTGGAGCGGCACATCGTTACCGACGAAGAGGTGGAGCGTCAGCTCATCCGTCTGCAGCAGCAGACCCCCCGTATCGCTGAGATCACCGATCGGGCTGCCCAGCTGGGCGACGAGATCGTGCTGGATTACGCCGGCTTCTGTGACGGCGTGCGCTTCCCCGGCGGCACCGCTGAGAATCAGACTTTGGTGCTGGGCAGCGGTATGTTTATCCCCGGCTTTGAGGAGCAGCTTGTGGACAAGGTCCCCGGCGAGGAGGTCACCGTGAAGGTCACTTTCCCCACGGAGTATCACGCCGAGGAGCTTGCCGGCAAGGAGGCAGAATTCCACTGCGCCATCCGTCAGATCCGGGTGAAGACTCCCTACGAGCTGGACGACACCTTCGCCAAGGAGGTTGGCGAGTGCGACACCCTGGATGAAATGCGTGTGCGCATGAAAGAGAGCCTCCAGGCTTACACCGACGAGCGTGGCGAGATGGATCTGCAGGATCGTCTGCTCCGTCAGGCAGCGGAAACTCTGGATTTCACCGCCGATGAGGCGGACATCGAAAAGGCTCTGGACGAGCAGATGCAGACCATGGAGCTGCAGCTGCAGCAGCAGGGTCTGAGCATCGATATGTACTGCTCCTTCATGGGCACCACCAAGGAGGATCTGCGCAAGGATTCCCGTCCTGCCGCCGAGGCGGCTCTGCGCAGCAGCGCCGCCATCGAGAAGATCGTGGAGCTGGAAGGCTTGGATGCCTCCGAGGAGGAAATGGCGGAAGCCCTGGCGATCATCGCACGGCGCAACGACATCACCCTGGAGCAGCTGAAGGCGCACTACGATGCGGAATTTGAAGCCGCCGTGGTCCGCAGCGTCCTGGCAGGCAAGGCCATGTGCCTCATCCGTGACAACGCCACCATCACGGTGACGGAGAAGTAAGATATTTATTATCGGTTGCGTGGCAGCCCGAATAAAACGCACTGTCATCCTGAGCGAAGCGGAGCGGAGTCGAAGGATCTTCGCCCTATGTTTTGCAAAATGGAATGATAAATGCGTGGATTCTTCGACTCGCTGACGCTCGCTCAGAATGACAAAATTCTGCGTGCCGATAATACATATATATTCATAATTATTGTGCCGCAACGGCACTAAAAACAAGGAGGATATATTATGGCAATCGTTTTTGACGAGAACGGTAAGTATGTAGACGAAAGGGGTCTGGCCAAGCTGGATCCCACCAAGTGCGCTGACTGGCAGATGGCTGAGGAAGCAGACAAGACTCTGCCTTCCGTTGACTTCTTCCGGCAGAAGCTGGGCCTGCTGGAGGATGAGATCATCCCCTACGGCAAGACCCCCAAGATCGACTTCATCAAGGTTATGAACCGTCTGAAGGACAAGCCCGACGGCAAGTTCATCGAGGTTACCGCTGTGACCCCCACCCCCTTCGGCGAGGGTAAGTCCACCGTTTCTCTGGGCCTGATCGAGGGCCTGGGCTACATCGGCAAGAACGCCGGCGGCGCCCTGCGTCAGCCCTCCGGCGGCCCCACCATGAATGTTAAGGGCACTGCTGCCGGCGGCGGCAACGCTCTGCTGATGCCCATGACCGAGTTCTCCCTGGGTCTGACCGGCGACATCAACGACATCATGAACGCCCACAACCTGGCCATGGTGGCTCTGACCGCCCGTATGCAGCACGAGCGCAACAACACCGACGAGTGGCTGGCCAAGAAGGGTCTGAAGCGTCTGGACATCGACCCCAAGCGTGTGGAGATGGGCTGGATTATCGACTTCTGCGCCCAGTCTCTGCGTAACATCACCATCGGCATCGGCGGCCGCCTGGACGGCTTCATGATGGAGAGCAAGTTCGGCATCGCTGTCGGCTCCGAGCTGATGGCTATCCTGGCTGTTGCCAAGGACCTGAAGGACCTGCGTGAGCGCATCGGCAAGATCGTTGTGGCTTACTCCAAGAGCGGCGAGCCCGTGACCTGTGAGGATCTGGAAGTTGCCGGCGCTATGACCGCCTGGATGCGTAACGCCATCA
>JAZNRS010000134.1:0-21751 GCA_045590815.1 Faecousia sp. | reverse complement strand
CAAAAAACGATATAATAACCTACGAACTGCATATAAGCCTTATCAAGAGTGGTGGAGGGAACGGCCCGATGAAACCCGGCAACCTGTTAATTCAAGGTGCCAAATCCGGCGGCAAACGAGAGATGAGGATCTGATATACGCACATCGGGTCTTCGGTGTGCGGTTTTTTGTGCCCGAAAGGGGTGGGAGGCGCTCCCACCCACATAGAGAAAGGAACGATTATGGAAAAAAGACTGTTTACTTCCGAGTGCGTCACCTGCGGTCATCCCGACAAGGTGGCAGATGCCATTTCCGATGCCATCCTGGATGCTTGCCTTGCCCAGGACCCCGGCTCCCGTGTGGCTTGTGAGACCATGGTCACCACGGATTTTTGCCTGATCTGTGGCGAGATCACCACCAAAGCTCAGGTGGATTACGCCGGGATCGCCCGTCAGACCATCCGCAAGATCGGCTACGTCTACCCCGGCGATGGCTTCGACGCCGACACCGTGGAGATCCAGTGCCGCATCCACACCCAGTCCGCCGATATCGCTCTGGGCACCAACGATGAGGTTGGCGGCGCCGGCGACCAGGGTATGATGTTCGGCGGTGCCTGCACCCAGACCCCCGAGCTGATGCCTCTGCCCGTGGCACTGGCCCGTGCGCTGTGCAACCGGCTCACTGATTGTATCCACTCCAATGACCTGCTCCGTGCCGACGGCAAGACCCAGGTCAGCGTGGAGTACGGCGAGGACGGCAACGTCATCGGCATCGACACCGTGGTCGTGTCCGTGATGCACAGTGCTGACTTCGCCATTGAGGAGCTGCGCAAGTACATCCGTGAGGGCGTCATCGCTCCTGTGCTCAGCGCCTATGGCTTCTCTATTGATAATGTTCCCAACATCCACATCAATCCCACCGGCAACTTCGTCATCGGCAGACCCAACGGCGACACCGGTTTGACCGGCCGCAAGATCATCGTGGATACCTATGGCGGCTACTTCTCCCATGGCGGCGGCGCTTTCTCCGGCAAGGATCCCACCAAGGTGGACCGCAGCGGCGCTTACATGGCTCGCTACATGGCGAAGAACCTGGTTGCCGCTGGCCTTGCTGAGCAGGTGCAGGTGCAGCTGGCTTACGCCATCGGCGTGGCTGAGTCCGTGTCCGTCCGTGTGGACAGCTACGGCACCGGCAAGATCTCCGACGAGGAGATGACCGCGCTGCTGCGCAAGACCTGCGATCTGACTCCCGGCGGCATCATCCGCAAGCTGGAGCTGCGCCGTCCCATCTATGCCCCCACCGCTGCCGTTGGTCACTTCGGCGTTGACGGTCGCCCCTGGGAGCGCACCGATATTGCCGACGAGCTGAAGGCTTTGGCTGGCATTTAACCGAATAAAAAAGAACGGCGCAAGCCGTTCTTTTTTAATACACTTGAGAAATCGTGCCGGCGCCCAGAATGGTGTCGCCGTCGTACAAAACGACTGCTTGACCGGGGGTGATGGCTCGCTGGGGCTCATCGAATTCAACCCGGGCGCTGCCGTCGGCTTCCGGATACACGGTAGCGGGCTGCTCGATCTGCCGGGAACGGGTCTTGGCGCAGCAGCGGATAGGTTCGGTCAATTCCGGGAAGGGACACCAGACCCAGTCAGTCGCTGTGAGGGCTTTATGGAACAATGCCTCGTTGGGACCGACGGTGACCGTGTTGGATCCTATATCCTTGGCGCACACATACACCGGCTCGCCCATGGCGATGCCTAGTCCCTTCCGCTGACCGAGGGTGTAGCCCACAGCACCCCGGTGCTTACCGACGATCTTGCCGGTAAGGTCTAAAAAGTAGCCTTCCGGATAGTTTTTTTCGGTGTAGCGGGTCAAAAATGCCATGTAATCCCCATCCGGGATGAAGCAGATGTCCTGGCTGTCCTTCTTGCGGGCGTTGCCGAAGCCTTGTGCCTGGGCGATGCGCCGGGTCTCCTCCTTAGAAAGCTCGCCGAGGGGGAATTTTACATGGCGCAGCTGTTCCTGGCTCAAGCAGGCGAGGAAATAGCTTTGATCCTTGGCTGCATCCGCAGCTTTTCGCAGAAGATACCGTCCGGTATCCGGGTCTTGAGATACCCGGGCATAGTGCCCGGTGGCAATATGGGAAAAGCCCAGCTCCAACGCCTTGTCCAGGAAAAAGCTGAACTTCAGCTTCCGGTTGCAGTCGATGCAGGGGTTGGGGGTCGCACCGGCTTCATAGGTGCGGACGAATTTATCCAAAACTTCTTTGCGAAAGCTTTCAGTGCCGTCGAAGACGTAGAAGGGGATAGCCATATTCTCAGCTACCTGCCGGGCATCCGCTACATCCGCTTCCGATTGATGCAGCAGCATGGTGGCACCGGCGCAGGTGCAGCCCTGCGCCTGGAGTAAATATGCGGCTACGGAGCTGTCCACACCGCCGCTCATGGCGATGAGAACGGTATTTTCCTGGCTCATGGGATGCCTCCTTGAAAAGTTTGTGTTATTTTATCACATAGGGGCGGAAAATGCAAACCCTCCACGAAAAAATGAACATTTCATGAAGAATATGTAATGTTTCGGAAAAATGTACAACTTTTACCTGTTAAAAATGGTAACAAAAATTACAAAAGTTTATCAAAAAGGGTTGAAATGAACCGCAGGCTCTGCTATAATGATGTCATCCACACTATGACGAAAAGGAGAGAACGCCTATGAAGAAGGTGCTGTGCGTCTGCCTTGCAGCGATTTTGCTGTTTGGCGCCATTATTATCGCTCCGGCAACCACCCGTGCGGCTTCTGCTATGAAGACCAGCGAGGATTGCATCGCCGTGATCAAGGAGCTGGAGGGCTTCCGCGGAACCCCCTATACCGATACGGACGGACTGTATACCATCGGTTACGGTACCCGTTGCCCTGCGGACAAGGTCGAGCAGTATATGCAGACTCCCATGACCGAGGAGGAAGCCGACCAGGCACTCCGGGAGAAGCTGCTGAGCTATGAAAGCTCTGTCAACAAGTTTATCGATCGCCATGGACTGACTTATAACCAGGGTCAGTTTGATGCGGTGATCTCTCTGGTCTTTAATTGCGGCACTTCCTGCCTGACCAACGGCGAAACTTTGATCGCCGCTTTGACCGGTGCCAAGTCCGCGAATGAACTGCTGTACGCATTTTCCATTTACTCCAAGTCCGGCGGCGTACGCAGCGTCGGTCACATCAAGCGCCGTTTGGCTGAGGGCAATATGTTCCTCAATGGGCAGTATCGCCGTACACCGCCTTCCAATTATTCCTATGTGATCTTTGATGGCAACGGCGGTGAGGTCAGTACATATAATGTCCAGGGCTACGATGTTAATACCCCTGTGAATGTTATTCCCTCCGCAACCTATGCAGGCTACATCTTCCGCGGATGGTATACCGCCCGCAGCGGTGGCACCAAGGTCACTGTGCTGGATTCCAGCACCAAGGCTGCTACGCTCTACGCCCAGTGGGAGAAATCCGACGGTACGGTGGTGGAGCCCGTGGAGCCCGAAGTTCCCAGCGGCACCGCCATTACGGCCATCGAAGTCACCGTCACCGGCAGTGAGGTCAATGTCCGCAAGGGTCCCGGCCTCAAGTATAGCGTCATCGGCACGATGGTGCGTGGCGATAAGGTCACCGTCACCGCCACCTATACAAGCGATAATTATCTCTGGGGCAAGTTCGGCGACAGTTGGGTGTGCCTGGATAATACCAACTACAAGAAGATAGCCAATCCGCCTGCCCAGGAGCCTGAGAAGGAACCGGAAAAAGAACCCGAGAAAGAGCCGGAAAAGGAACCCGAGAAGGAGCCCGAGCAGAAGCCTGCCACTACCACCAAGACCTATGCGACCATCACTTCCACCCATTTGAATATCCGCAAGAATCCGGGTACCAGCAGTACCTGGGTCGGTCGCTATAATAATGGCGCCAAGGTGGAGATCCTGGAGCAGAAGAAGCATGGAAGCGACACCTGGGGCAGAACGGACAAGGGTTGGATCTGTCTGACCAATTACACCAAGCTGTCCACGGAAACGGTAAATACCTCCACCCCCTCTACCACCACGACGAAGGTTTACGCCACTGTGTCCAATGCCACCTCCTTGAATGTGCGGCAGACTCCCGGCACCGGCGGCGTATGGTGCGACAGCTTGAAGCGTGGCACCAAGATCGAGGTTCTGGAACAGAAGACGGTGAACGGTCTGAATTGGGGCAGAACCTCCAAGGGCTGGATCTGTCTGACCACCTATTGCACCCTGGAAACGGTCACCTCCGGTGGCACCACCAGCAATAACACCAACACCAATACCAATACGAATACCAATACCAACACGAACACCGGCACCGGTACCAAGACCTATGCCACCATCACGGCAGACGTGCTGAATGTTCGCCAGACGGCAAACGGCACCTGGATTGGTACCGTCACCCGTGGCACCAAGCTGGAGGTATTCGAGCAGACGAAGATCGGCTCCAACACCTGGGGCAGAACCTCCAAGGGCTGGATCTGTCTGACCAACTATACCAAGCTGGAAACCGTGAAGGATCAGTCCGGCACCACCACCAAGCCTTCGGACACCACGACCGGCACCGATACCAACAAGGTCACCAAGACCTATGCAACCATCACTTCCACCCATCTGAATATCCGTAAGGGTGCTGGTACCGGCAATACTTGGGTCGGTCGCTATAATAACGGCGCCAAGGTGGAGATCCTGGAGCAAAAGAAGGTTGGCAGCGATACCTGGGGCAGAACCTCCAAGGGCTGGATCTGTCTGACCAATTATACCAAGCTGGAAACGGTCACCGAAACCGTCGGCTCGACTTCTACGGTGGTCAAGACCGGCAAGATCAAGGCAAGCTGCCTGAACATCCGGGCATCTGCCGGTACCCAGTACGGCATCACCGGTCACTACTATAATGGCCAGACGGTCCAGATCTATGAGATCAAGACTGTTGGCAGCACCAAGTGGGGGCGTGTGGACAAGGGCTGGATCAGCATGGATTATGTTGTTTGATCGAAAGGCGCATCTTCGGATGCGCCTTTTTGCCGCGATCGACAGATGAGAACAATATTGTTGTAGGGCGAGGGCATGCCCTCGCCGTGTCGCCCCCAAAGGGGCGACAGCTTTGCACTGCTTCGACTGCGACGGCAGGGTCATGACCCCACCCTACAATGGGATTACCATTATTGTGCATTGAAAAGCTGATTATTTATGATATAATGACCCCATAATCGGAAAGAGAAGGGCGAAGTATGGAATTCAACGAAAAATTGCAGGAGCTGCGAAAAGCCAAAGGGCTGACCCAGGAGGAGCTGGCGGAGGCGCTGTTTGTATCCCGGACTGCCATTTCAAAATGGGAGTCGGGCAGGGGATACCCCAGTATCGATTCGCTGAAGGCGATTGCCAAATTCTTTGGCGTGAGTATCGATAGCCTGCTGTCCGGAGAAGAGGTGCTGAATATCGCCCAGGAAGACCAAAAGCAAAAGGAAAACCGCCGTCGGGATGTGGTGTTCGGGCTGCTGGATGTGGGCGTTTTGCTGCTGCTGTTTTTGCCCTTCTTCGGGCAGGATACGGATGCAGGGGTGCGAGCGGTTTCTCTGCTGCAGCTGGAGGGGATCCCCGCTGCTTTGGAAATTGCTTATTATGCATTTGCCGTTGGCACTGCCGTGCTGGGTGTCCTAACCCTGGCGCTGCAGGGGGCTCGGTGGAAAAGCAATGTTTCCCTTGGGTGTAATGCTTTGGGGGTTGCGCTGTTTATCATCTCACGGCAAGCCTATGGGGCGATTTTCCTGCTTACTTTTCTTGCAATCAAGGGTATATTGCTGCTAAAAAGAGCATGATACGAAACGTGTCGTCGATGTGACGGCGCGTTTCTTGTTTTATGGAGGCACTTCCTTTATGATGCTTTTGGCGAAAGCCGATTACAGAAAGGAAGTGGCAATATGAAAAGAAGATTATTTGTGTCGGTGGGGCTGATTTTGAGCTTTGCTTTGTGGACGGTCCTGGTGCGGTTTGTGGATGTGCGAGCCATCGGACCCATGGGTTCCGGCGTGGGCTTCGGGGCAGTGAATGGATGGTTTCATGGACTAACCGGCGTTCATATGTGGCTGTATACGGTAACGGATTGGCTGGGACTGGTGCCCATCGTATTTTGCCTGGGGTTTGCCCTGCTGGGACTGGTGCAGTGGATCCGGCGGAAACGGATTTGGAGGGTGGATCACAGTATCCTGGTTTTGGGCGGCTATTTCCTGGTGGTTATGGCGGTGTATATTCTGTTTGAATATGTGGTCATCAACCGGCGACCGGTACTGATCGGTGGCTTCCTGGAGGCATCCTATCCCTCGTCCACCACGTTGCTGGTGCTGTGCGTCATGCCGCCGTGCGTGATGCAGCTGAACGGGCGCATCAGACGCAAATGGCTCAGAAATTGCGTGATTGCCGTTCTTGGCGCTTTCACAGTCTTTATGGTCGTTGGCAGACTGCTCTCCGGCGTCCATTGGCTCACCGACATCCTCGGCGGCATCCTCCTCAGCGCCGGCCTGGTGATGGGGTATCGAGCAATCTGTTGACGCCGGTTGGACCAGTGGGGGTGATGGAGAGGCTGTATTGACTTCACAACGCCATTGGACTATAGTATATGCAGAAGACGAACGAATTATGGTTTGGTGAAGGAGGCATTCTTATGAAAAAGAAAATTGCGGCACTTCTTGTTTGCATTGTAGCTTTCATGCCTTTTTCTTCCTGTGGGTTAGCGGAAGATAGAGTGGCTGCTTCCTTAGGAAAATACACAAAATATGAATTCTATACGTATGGAGGCTTTCAGGATTATACAGATTACGCAAAATACTATTACGAATCCGCCAAGATCCTGGATAGCAAGTATTTGTACAAAATACAGGAGGCTGACCTTGCCACAATCGACAGGCATTTGAATGATTTTGAGGAATGGATTGAAACCATGGGGAAAAGTGATCCCTCACGGGAAATTGTTGTCAATTATGACTTTGACCGGGAAATCATCAATACAGGAGATTATTTCTACATCGAATCGGAAGAATCTACATGGCCCGATGGATATACTATGCTCGTGAATTACGATGTCTATTTGTTTGATACTGAAACGCAAGTGCTGTATTTTTTTCATAATAATATTTAATGCTCACCCAAAAGAGGCGGCAAAGGAAAAAAAGAAAACCCAGAAACCGTTGCGGTTTCTGGGTTTTTGAAGTTCTGAATGAGAAACAGATTATCTCTTGGAGAACTGGGGAGCACGACGGGCGGCCTTCAGACCGTACTTCTTACGCTCCTTCATTCTGGGATCGCGGGTCAGGAAACCGGCAGCCTTCAGAGTAGCGCGGTTCTCGGGGTTCAGCAGCAGCAGGGCACGGGAGATGCCGTGACGGATTGCGCCGGCCTGGCCGGAAACGCCGCCGCCGGCAACGGTGACAACGATGTCAACCTTGCCAACCATGTTGGTGCTGACCAGGGGCTGATTCACGATCAGCTTCAGGGTCTCCAGACCGAAGTAGTTGTCGATATCACGGCCATTGATGATGATGGAGCCGGTGCCGTTCTCATAGACGCGAACACGGGCAACAGAGGACTTCCGGCGGCCGGTGCCGTAGTAATACTTCTTCTTGCTCTCGTACATAGTGTGTTACCTCCAATTAGTCCAGGGTCCAGGCTTCGGGCTTCTGGGCAGCGTGGAGATGCTCATTACCCTTGTACAGGTGCAGACGGGTCATGGCGTTGCGGCCGATGGTGTTCTTGGGCAGCATGCCCTTCACAGCCAGCTCCATAGCGTAGTCGGAGCGGTTGTCCATCATGACGCGAGCCTCGGTGTCCTTCAGACCGCCCATCCAGCCGGAAACACGGTAGTAGTGCTTCTGGTCCAGCTTCTTACCGGTCAGAACAGCCTTGTCGGTGTTGATGATGATGACGAAATCACCGCAGTCAACGTTGGGGGTGAAATCGACCTTGTGCTTGCCACGCAGCAGGTTAGCAGCGATGACAGCAGTACGGCCCAGGGGCTTGCCGGCAGCGTCGATGACGTACCACTTGCGCTCCAGGGTCTCCTTCTTAGCGAGTGTAGTGGACATATGCGTTCCTCCAAAAGGTTAAAATATTTTGACAAATTCAGGCGCAGGGAGTACAATAGCTCCGTGGCGCTTGATTTTTATACCACATGGATTTCCAAATGTCAATACTTATTTTGCGAAATTTTATGAAAAACTATGTAATCTCTTAAATGCTCGCAAATACTCGATAATGCTCTTAAATGCTCACGTTGCATTTTAACATATTTTTCGGAGGAATCGCAACAATGCAGAAGCTAATGGGACTTGTCCGCCGGTGTGTGGACGATTATGATATGATCTCAGTGGGGGACAAAATCGCCGTAGGTGTCTCCGGTGGAAAGGATTCGCTTGTTTTGCTGGTGCTTTTGGCGGGGCTAAAGGAATATTTTAACAAGCCCTTTGAACTGCACGCCATCACCATCGATATGGGTTTGGGAATGGATTATTCCGGCGTGGAGGCGCTCTGCTGGAAACTGAATGTGCCATACCATATTATAAAGACGGAAATTGCCCCTATTATTTTTGATCATCGCAAAGAGAAGAATCCTTGCTCCATGTGCGCTAAGATGCGCCGTGGTGCGTTGAATCAGGCAATTTTGGATCTGGGCTTCAATAAGCTGGCTTTGGGGCACCACTACGATGATGCGGTGGAGACCTTTGTGATGAATCTATTGTATGAGGGACGTATCGGCTGTTTCCAGCCGGTGACCAATTTGGATCGCACCGGCATCATTCAGATCCGTCCCATGCTCTACATCCACGAAAAGACGGTGGATAATTTTGCGGTGCGCAAGGCGCTGCCCATTATCGAAAACCGCTGCCCCGTGGACAAGACCACCAAGCGGGAGGAGGTCAAGCAGCTGGTTTACGACCTGAGCAAGACCTATCCCGATCTGAAGGAGCGGATCTTCGGTGCCATGCAGCGGCTGCCCCTGGATGAGTGGGAGCCCCATGGCAGGTATAAGCGTCCTAAGGACGGGGAATAATCCTCCCAAAAGGAGGATGAATATGGTAAAAGGCATTTCCAAGCAGGTGATCGTGGTGCACAGTCCGGATCAAAAGCTCTTTGAGCAGGCGATCTTTATTTTAAAGGAAGATGTGTCCGGGGTGACTGACGAGCAGCTTCTGCTGGAGGCGCAGCGGATCATCCGCAATCCGGGCAAGCCCGGGAAGCGGCGGCTTAGCGCCTATGGTCCGGTGTGGGCGGCGGCAGGTGCGGCGGTGACCGGTGCGGCATGGCTGCTGACGGTGTTGCTTTGACTTGCGGATTGTGTAATTATATGTTATGATTATTAATCGTAGGGGCCGATGCCCACATCGGCCCAAAAATAACTGTCCAGGTAGATAGGGCCGATGTGGGCATCGGCCCCTACGAGATGGCGATTCATTAGAAAGAGAGAAAATCCATGCGAATTGGCAGCATTGAAATTGAAAATCCCGTAGCCCTTGGGCCAATGGCTGGGGTGACGGACTGGGCGTTTCGCACTGTTTGCACCGAGCTGGGCGCAAATCTGACGGTGACGGAAATGGTATCCAGCCGTGCCCTGGTATATAAGGATAAGAAAAGCGCCGCACTGCTGCGCAAGAACGAAGGCTCTGTCTGCGGCGCACAGATCTTCGGCAACGACCCGGAAATCATGGCGCAGGGCGCTGTCCTGGCGCTGGAGATCTCCGGCTGCAACTTCATCGACATCAATATGGGCTGCCCCATGCCCAAGATCGCCAATTCCGGCGACGGCTGCGGTCTGATGCGCACCCCGGAGCTGGCGGGGGATATCGTTGCGGCGGTAGTCAAGGCGGTGGACGTGCCGGTCACGGTGAAATGCCGCCTGGGCTGGGATAAGGGCAATATCAACGTCCTGGACTTCACCAAGCGGATGGAGGATAACGGTGCGGCGATGATCACCGTCCATGGACGTACCCGGAGCATGCTCTATTCCGGCGTGGCGGACTGGGATATGATCACTAAGGTAAAAAATCAGCTTTCCGTGCCGGTGATCGCCAACGGCGACATCGTGGACGGGGAAACTGCCGCCAAATGCCGCAAGCGCACCGGTGCCGACGGCATCATGATCGGCAGAGCCACCTTCGGCGATCCCTGGATCTTCGCTCAGGCTCGGGCGGCGCTGGCAGGGGAGCCCATTCCCGAACGGCCCTGTCTGGCTGATCGGGTGGATGTGGCGCTGCGGCAGTTTGAGCTGGCACGGGAGGATAAGGGCGAGCACATCGCCTGCCTGGAGGCACGGAAGCATTTTGCCTGGTACTTACGGGGCGTGTCCCACAGCAGCTACTATAAAACGCAAATTTCTGCCATCTCCACCATGGAGGATATCTACCGCATCGCCAAGGGCATCAAGCAGGATTTGAAATAAGTTCCACGGATGAAAAATGCGTCGTTTCATACCCTAAACCAGAGGTGAGGGTATGAAACGGCGTATTTTTGTGTTGATCTTACTGGCGGCGATGGCGATCCCGGTACGGGCAGAACCGCTGCGGTGGGTGGATTTTGATGTTCCTTACGAGTCGCTGAAGTATGCCATGGAGCAGGATATTGCCACCTTCGACCAGGAGCAGCATATCTCCTGGATCGATGCGCTGGCGCTGGCTGGGTGTCGAACCGGTGGAAAATGTGGCTTGTCTTCTGTGAAGCAGGCATTTGCGGATTTGAAAAATGGGAAAAGCACGGACGTGAAGTATTTCTCTTATTATAAGGAAGCCTATGAGGCGGTGCTGGGGGGACTTTTAGGCAGCTTCGCCATCGAGTCCAATGGGCAGTGGAAGCCTGCCTATGGGCTGAAGGCGTTCTCGCCGGTGGCGGGGGGATATGGCTACAGCCATTGTGACGATTTTGGTGTCAGCCGTTCCTTTGGGTTCGCCCGGAAGCACCTGGGAAATGACTTGATGAGCTCTTTGGGTGCGCCCATCGTGGCGGTGGAGGGCGGCGTGGTGGAGGCCATGGGATGGAATCGGTACGGCGGTTGGCGTGTGGGCATCCGGTCTTCTGATTCGAAGCGCTACTATTATTATGCCCATTTGCAGAAGGATACCCCCTTTGCGCCGGGACTGGAAGAGGGAGATATCGTCCAGGCAGGAGATCTGATTGGTTTTATGGGGCGTACCGGGTATTCGGATAAGGAAAATGTAAATAATATTGAAACGGTGCACCTGCATTTTGGTATTCAGCTGGTGTTTGACGAGAGCCAAAAGGAGTGCAATTCGGAGATCTGGATCAATGCGTATAATATCGTCCGGCTGCTGTCGGAGCATCGGTGCACCCTGCAAAAAACAGAGGCTGGATGGGAACGAAAATACCCCTACCGGGATTTGGATCTGCAGTCGTTTCCTGGGTGACAAATGTGCGTGTAACAGAAATTACCAATGGTTAATATATACAAAATATCGTCATTGGATTTGTGCAAAGTGTAGAACAAAAGCGGCATGAAAACAGAGTGATTGACTTTGTTGCCCTCTGGTGCTATAGTTTATATAGCGATAAAATAACAGGAGGGAAAATACCTATGAAAAAAATCATCGCTATTGCTCTGGCGCTGATGCTGTGCGTCGGCGTTCTGTCCGTGTCCGCTTTCGCAGCTGAGGGCGATATGGTCATCCACATTCAGGCTCATGAGTCCTGGTCTGCTTGCTATGCCTACAACTGGAATCCCGAGTCTCTGGGTGGTTGGCCCGGCAGTGAGTTGACTGCTGATGCTGATGGCCTGTACACTCTGGAAGTCGCTCCCGGCTTTGAGGGTATGGTTATTAGTGCTGGTAACGGCCAGCCCCAGACTACTGACATCAAGGATCTGGACATGACCAAGACCGAGGCTTGGATTGTCGTTGGCGATACTGGTGCCGACGGCAAGCACACCTACACCATCTCCTACACTGATCCCAATGGCGGCAACACCGGCGACGACACCACTGGCGGCGACGACACCACCACTGGCGGCGACGACACCACTACCGGCGGCGACGACACCACCACCGGCGGCGACAACACCGTCGAGATCGATCCTGACGCTGTTTACACCGTTGCTGGCTTTGCTGGTCTGTGCGGCTCCGAGTGGAACGAAAAGGATACTAACAACGACATGACTGTCAACTCCGACGGCACCTACACCAAGACCTACAGCAATGTTGCTGCTGGCGAGTACGAGTTCAAGATTGTCAAGAACCATTCTTGGGACAACGACGACTGGGGCAAGGATGGCCTGAAGTCCGACAACGTGAAGATCACTGTTGCTGCTGGCGACACCGTGACCATCAAGTTCAACCCCGCTACCGGCAAGATCTCCGTCTCCGGTGCTAAGTCCAACGTTCCCGCTACCGGCGACATGGGCATGACCGCTATCTTCGTGGTCCTGGCTGTTGCTTGCTGCGGCGTTGTTGCTCTGGTTTGCACCAAGAAGAAGTTCTTCTAATTCTTCCATAACCAATTAACAGGAGTGGGTTCGCCCCCTCCTGTTTTTTGCGTTGTAGGGCGGGGGCTTGCCCCCCCGCCGCGCACTCCGTAGGGGTGCTTTGAATCCCCT
Organism: Faecousia sp.; assembly: GCA_045590815.1. Classification (GTDB taxonomy): domain Bacteria; phylum Bacillota; class Clostridia; order Oscillospirales; family Oscillospiraceae; genus Faecousia. The sequence continues at coordinate 9,142 of JAZNRS010000134.1, read as the reverse complement.
TTGGGAGAGCTGGCAACCCCATAAATAGGGGCAATTTGCTGGATTTTGACCGAAAAAGCTCAAAATAAGAGGAGATTCCCACGCCAGTGTGCACACTGGCGGAATGACACCGCTTTTTTTGACATACTCTACAGAGGATTTTGTTCCGAAATCCTCTGTTTTTGCCCTTGACCCATGTCGGTTTTTATGAGATACTTAACCTATACCGATCAAAGGGGTGCTGCTTTATGAATCTTGGCGCGATTGCCCATATGCCCGACAGCCGATATTGCTACTGCCTGGAGCCGGGGTGTTTTCTGTTCCGCCTGCAGACCGGGCGTGACGATCTGGTGAAGGTGCGTATGCATTATCAAGATAAGTATATCCCTTTGAAGTTTTTGAACACCCGACGGGTGTCCGATATGCGCCGGGTCGCCCAGGATGCCGCCCATGATTATTATGAGCTGGAGCTGCAGATCGATGTGGTCTGTCTGCGGTATTTCTTCGAGCTGGTGGGCAGCGACGGCGAGAAGCTTTATTTCAGTAATTGCCGTTTTCTGACCAAGAAGCCGGATGACATTGACAGAATGTTTGACTGCCCTCAGAATCTCCGGGAGGTGGAGCGGTTCCAGGTGCCCCAATGGGCGAACAATCAGATCGTTTATCAGATCTTCCCGGCACGGTTCGCCACCACCCACCAGGTGGAGGATAAACTGTGGTACAAGACCCCCATGGACCGCACCGCTGATCTGCGGGGCAATCTCCAGGGTCTGACCGAAAAGCTGGATTATATCAAGGATCTGGGCGTGGATGTGGTGTATATGACTCCCATCTTCAAGTCCAAGTCCACCCACAAATACGACACCATCGATTATTACCAGATCGACCCAGATTTCGGCACCACGGAGGATCTGATCGCCTTGGTGGAAAAGGCCCACGGCATGGGAATGCGGGTGATGCTGGACGGCGTGTTTAACCACAGCGCACCGGAATTTTTCGCATTCACGGATCTGGAGGAGAACTGGGAAACCTCGCCGTATCGGGATTGGTACTATTGCGACGGCAAGCCCGTTCGTCCTAAGAATTTCTTTACCAAGCCCAATTACAAGAGCTTTGCCTACTTCGGCGGCATGCCCAAGCTGAATTTGGATAACCCGGAGGTTGCGGCGTATTTCATCGATGTGGCGCTGTATTGGATGCGTACGGCGAAGATCGACGGTCTGCGCCTGGATGTGGCTGATGAGGTTTCTCATTGGTTTTGGCATAAGTTCCGCATGGCGGTGAAGGCTGAATTTCCCGACGCGCTGATCGTGGGAGAAGTGTGGCACTATGCGGCGGATTTCCTCCAGGGCGATAACTGGGACAGTGTGATGAACTACCCGTTCCTCAATGCGGCTATGGATTTTGTGGCAACGGAAAGCATTTCTGCTACGGGATTTTTGAATGAACTTGGATTTTTGCGTGGAAATCTGAACAATAATTGCCAAAATGTGATGTGGAATCTCATTGGCAGTCATGATACGCCCCGGGCGCTGCATCGGTGCGGTGAGGACAAGCGGAAGCTGCGTTTGCTGGCTGCCATGCAGATGCTTCTTCCGGGAATGCCCTTTGTGTATTACGGCGATGAGGTGGGCATGACCGGCGGTGCGGATCCGGACTGTCGGCGTGGTATGCTGTGGGATCCACAGCGACAGGATCAGCAGATGCTGGATTACTATAAAAAGCTGATCGCTTTGCGGAAAGCTCATCCGCTGCTGACCCAGGGAGATCCCGATCAGCAGTCCGCCGATGACAGCAGGGGACTGGTGTGCATCTGCCGGGGAGAGCTGACGGTTTTGTTCCATGGTCGTGCCGGCTCAGTTTCCGCCGGTGAATATGCAGGGAAGACCGATTTGATCACCGGCGAGATTTTTGATGGAACATTGAAGGATTATCAAGCTGTATTGCTGAAATAATGAAAAGGTGCACCCGAAGGTGCACCTTTTTTATTTCAATAGCGCAGCTAAATAGCTGTTGTATGCGGCTGCGTCCAGCTGCTGCTCCTTTTTCCGGATGACCTGCGCCAGCTCGGCGGCGTAGCATTGGTGGCAGCGACCGTACAGACGGCAGGATTCCTCGCAGGTGCCGTTGCACCGGAGAATGAACCGGGAGAAGGGATTTTCCATATTCTGCGCCAGCAGCTTCAAGGTGTCGGGGTCGTGGAAATGCTCCAGCAGACGGACGATCTCATCATCCGCCGTACCCTCCAGGCGCAGGGACATCCAGCGCTTCAATGCGGTGAGATATTGGGCGTCTTCCTCCTGCATCACGGCGGTCATGGCGTGGACGCACTGCAATGCCTCCGAAAGCTGTCCCAGCTTATAGTAGGCGTAGCCCAGGGCGGCGTTGGTGAGGAATTCGTTTTCCTCGCCGGTGAGCTTGACCGCCAGCTTGGTGCCTGCGGCGAAGCCCTGGTAGCCGGGGATGGTCGCCTTATACTTGCGCATTTCGGCCATATGCATCAGCAGACCTTGCAGATCCGCATCCGATGCACCGGCGGGATCCCGCATAGCCCGGTAGGCGCTGGCGGAGAAGCGATGCTCATCGTGCTTGCGATCCAGACGGTGAACGAAGGGCTCGCTGTAGCCGGGGATCAAAACCTGGCAGGTGGGGAAGCCCAGGGTGGAGCGGTCACGAACCAGAATGTCCAGCCCCCGTACCCGGAAAAATTCCACGCATTCCCGGAAAAGCTCCCGGTTGCTGTTGCCACGGAAGCCCACCGTTTCCCGGAAGGGGAAATCCGGCTCGCCGGTGAAGAATTTTGCGGTCTTTCTGCCGCTGCCGGTGCCCAGCTCATCGATCATGTTCAGATGGAAAACGCCGCCCTTGCCGGGAGCCAGGAAGTCCTCTGTACGGGCAACAGTCTGAAGGGTACCGCCCTGGAAGCTCTCGGTCAGCGAGCGCTCCAATGCGATCTCGAACTTGGGATAAGCACCGAAATGGGTGTGATAGCGACCGGTTTTGCGGTTGATCAAGCAAACACAGACCACCGGGAAGTCGGTGCCCAGAGAGCAGTCCTTTACCAGTACCTTGTAGCCTTGGCTGCGCAGGTAGCAGATGATCTCCCATGCGGCACGGAATTGCTTCAGAAAATCATCGGGCACATCCGGCAGGGTCAGATCCTCCGTCAGAACACGCAGCTGATGATTCCGCTCCACGATCTCACTGATGGCCTGGACGATGGCCTCCTCATGGGTGTTGCCGGCGGCGCACCCGGTGGTGGTGTACACCCGCTTGCGCAGCATGGTAGGAAGATGCTCCGTCTGGCAGGTGATCAGATTGAAGTAAGGGGTGGCGCTGACAAGACTGTTTTTGTCGGCGTGCTGCAGGAGAATGTACTGCGGCGCAATATCCCGACCGGTGAAGTGCTTGTACCGCTTGGTCAGCAGCTCATACCAGCGCTGATTTTTGCTGTACAGCTCCCAGGGGGTGAGCATGGGATATTTTCCCGGCTCCTGGTTGAAATCGCCGTCCTTTTGGGCGTCGGCATTGCCGGTGAAGCCCATCTGCATCCGCTCCATTAGCTCGGCATAGCCGCTGGCACGGGCGAATTCCCGGGTCAGACCCTTGCCGTTACTGCGCAGGGTGCTGCCCACTACCTTGACACTCATGGCGTAGCAGTAGGGAACACCGCTGTCACGCCAGGTTTCTTCCACCTCAATGCCATTGGCCTGGAACAAGCCCCGGATCCGCTCCACGGTTCCTTCCGGCGTGGCATCCTTAAATTGTGCGTCCAGTAATTGTTCCATGCCGGAACCTCCTGAAAAACAAATTTTCCATATTATATCATTATCCGGGTTTCGTGTCAATTGGAATGATTTTTTGTGGGAAATTGGTTGAAAATTCAACTGAACTGTGCTATAATGTCCCAAACGTAAGAAAAAAGGAGCGATATTTGTGATTCGTCGATTCCAGGAATTTATGAGCGGTATTACGGTTTGCTACAAATATCTGCAGCGGATCAAAAATTACCAGATGACAGAGCTGGGGCTGAAAGGGATTCATGTTTCTTGCTTGTTTTATCTCCACAACTGCCCGGAGGGGTTGACGGCGACCCAGCTTTGCAATCTGTGCTGTGAGGATAAGGCCACCATTTCCCGGATCGTGTCGGATCTGCGGGCCAAGGGCTATGTGGAACCCGGCAGCGGGAAAAGCTATCGTGCGGTTTTGCGGCTGACCGAGGCGGGTGTCGCAGTTGCCAAGCAGATGGAGCCCATGATCGAATCCTGGGTCAGTGTCGGCGGCGAGGGACTGGCCGATGAAGAGCGTGAGGTTTTCTACCAGTGCCTTAATACGATCTCGGAAAATCTCAAGGAAAAATTAGATCAGTAACAGAAGGCTCTGCCGGTCGGCAGAGCCCTCTTTTTTGCAAACAATGATTGACGAAGCCGCGGAAATCATATATAATTTTAATGATATACCCAGCGCTGATCGTGCTGCGCTGAGCCTATTTTACAGGAGGATACTTTCATGCGATTTGTATATGGTAAACAGGATGTGCGCGATATCACCCGTGCCCAGGAAAACACCTTCCTGCTGACCAACGGTTTGGGCGGCTACAGCTCCGTTACCGGCGGTTACTCGGTGCATCGCTGCGACCAGGGCGTGCTGGTGGCTGCCGTGAAGGCGCCCAATGTGCGTATCAATATGGTACACCGCCTGCAGGAGATCCTGACCATTGGTGATAAGAAGCTGTTTTTGTCCACTCAGGAGTTTGGCGATGGCGCCGAAGCGGAAGAAGGCTATCGGAATCTGGCCTATTTTAGCTATGACGGTCTGCCTTGCTGGACTTACGACGTGTGGGGCGTGCAGGTGAAGCGCCGCTTCGTCATGGAGCAGGAGAAGAATACCGTTGCGGTGCTGTACAGCATCGAAAACCAGTCCGGCAAGCCCTGCAAGCTGAATATTCGTCCTTTTCTGAAGTTTGTTCCCCGTGAGAATATCATCGAGGAGAAGAAGGATTTTGCTTACGATAACGGAGTGATCACCTCCGATGGCTACACCCTCTACGTCCGCTCCGGTGCCGGTGTGCAGGAGATCGAGCCTGTGTGGCAGACCATGGCTTACCCCGAGGACGCCAAGGATGGCCGCCCCGATGCGGGCATGGCCTGCGCCTGCTGCGAAACCACCAAGGAAATTGCCGCCGGTGAAACGGTTACCTTTGAGATGATCTTCTCCATGGAAGAAACGGATGTTTCCGGGGAGAAGCTGGTAGCTGACCACTATGCACGGCAGGATGCCATGCTCCAGGCTGCCGGTCTGACCGATCCTCTGGCGCAGCAGCTGGTGCTGGCTGCGGATGCTTACATCGCACGCCGGGATTCCACCAACGGCAAGACCCTGCTGGCAGGCTATCCGCTGTTCAGCGATTGGGGTCGTGATACCATGATCTCTCTGCCCGGTTGCACCTTGTCTACCGGTCGCTTCGAGGATGCCAAGAGCATTCTGCGCACCTTCCTTGCCTATGAGCGCAACGGTCTGGTGCCCAATCTGTTTCCCGAGGGCGAGTCCAAGCCCATGTACAACACCGTGGATGCGGCGCTGCTGCTGGTCGATGCGGTTTGGCAGTATCATCGCCGCACCGGCGACGATGCCTTCGTGGTGGAGGCATGGCCGGTGATGGAGCGGATCGTTGCCAATTACAAGAAGGGTACTGACCATTCCATTTCCATGGATACCGACGGCCTGATCCGTGCCGGCGGCGGTCTTGACCAGGTGACCTGGATGGACGTGTGTGTCAACGGCATTCTGCCTACCCCCCGTCACGGCAAGCCCGTTGAGATCAACGCCTATTGGTACAATGCGCTGAAGATCATGGAGGCATTTTCCGCCATCACCGGTGCAGACGGCAAGCCCTATGGGGAGCTTGCTGAGCAGGTGAAGGTGTCCTTCGTTGAGAAGTTCTATATGGCTGATAAGGGCTATCTGAAGGATGTGATCTCCGGCACCAAGGCTGATGAGCAGCTACGCTGTAATCAGATCTGGGCGGTTTCCATGCCCTTTACTATGCTGAGCAGCGAGCAGGAGAAGAATGTTGTGGATGCGGTGCGCCGCCATCTGTACACCCCCTGCGGTCTGCGCACTTTGAGCCCGGAGGATGCGGAATATCATCCCAACTACGGCGGCTCCATGGTGGAGCGTGATATGGCATACCACCAGGGCACCACCTGGGTGTTCCCCATGGGCGCATACTATATGGCTTATCTGAAGACCCACGGCAAGGAGGCTGCCGCCTATGTCCGTGCGCAGCTGGATGCCCTGGAGCCCATGCTCCGGGAGGGCTGTGCCGGTCAGCTGCCCGAGATCTACGAGGGCGATTTTCCCACCGAGAGCAAGGGCTGCTTCGGTCAGGCCTGGAGCGTGGGCGAGATGCTTCGTGTGTTCGAAGCCATTGAAAAGGAGTAAACTATGCTGGATAAGACCAAGCGGGGCTGGTGGCAGTCCGCAGTATTTTATCAAATTTATCCCAAGAGCTTCCAGGATACCACCGGCAGCGGAATCGGTGATCTGAAGGGTATCATTTCCCGGCTGGATTACCTGGAAAAGCTGGGCATCGACGGCATTTGGCTGTCCCCGGTGTGCGCCTCTCCCCAGGTGGATAATGGCTACGATGTGTCCGATTATTGCGCCATCGATCCCATGTTCGGCACTCTGGAGGATATGGAAAACCTCATTTCTGAGGCAAAAAAACGGGGCATTTCCATCATTATGGACTTGGTTTTGAACCATTGCTCCGATCAGCACATTTGGTTCCGGGAGGCGCTGAAGGGCAAGGATAACCCCTATCACGACTACTTTATCTGGCGTGACGGCGATGCCGATACCCCTCCCAACAATATGAATTCCGTGTTCGGCGGTCCGGCGTGGACTTACGTTCCGGAGCTGGGACAGTGGTATTTCCACCAGTTTGTGCCCCAGCAGCCGGATATGAATTGGGACAATCCCAAAGTGCGTGAGGGGCTGTATAGCTTTATCCGCTTCTGGGTGGATAAGGGCGTTGAGGGCTTCCGTCTGGATGTCATCGATCAGATCGCCAAGGTGCCCGATGAGAAGATCACCGCCAACGGCCCGATGCTGCATCCGTACCTCCGGGAGTTGTCTGCCAATGCCTTCCGGGAGGAGGGATTGGTCACCGTGGGTGAAGCCTGGGGAGCCAACGTGGAGCGGGCGAAGCTCTACAGCAACCCCGATGGCAGCGAGCTGAGCATGGTGTTCCAGTTTGAGCATATGTGCCTGGATCAGACCACCTGGCAAAAGTGGGATCATGCGCCCCTGGAGCTGGTGAAGCTGAAGGATTGCCTGCGCCGCTGGCAGCAGGATCTGGCAGGAGAGGGCTGGAATAGCCTGTTCTTCAACAACCACGATCTGCCCCGTATCGTGTCCCGTTGGGGCAACGATAAGGAGTATCGTGTGGAGTCTGCTAAGATGCTGGCAACCATGCTCCACGGCATGCAGGGCACCCCCTACATTTACCAGGGCGAGGAACTGGGCATGACCAATATCAAGCTGCCTCTGGAGAAGTATGTGGACGTGGAGATCCACAATCTGTTCCGGGATCGCACTGCGGAGGGGTACAGCCCTGAGTCGGTGATGGAGTCCATTTGGAAGCGGGGACGTGACAATGCCCGTACTCCCATGCAATGGACGGCAGGGGAGAATGCCGGCTTTACCACCGGTGAGCCCTGGCTGACCATCAATCCCAACTATACGGAAATTAATGCGGAAGCGGCGCTGACGGATGAAAATTCTATCTTCTATCATTATCAGAAGCTGATCTCCATTCGCAAGAGCTACGATGTGATCCGGGATGGCAGTTTCACTTTGCTGTGCCCGGAGGATGAGGCGGTGTTCGCCTACACCCGGGATACGGAAAATGCTCACCTGCTGGTGGTGTGCAACTTTACCGCACAGCAGCAGAAGTTTGACATTCCGGAAGGATTCAAGAATGCCAAATCCCTGCTCAGTAACTATAGCGATACCGCAGATTGCCTGCGTCCTTACGAGGCAATGATGCTGTATTACGAGGGATAATTTCATCATAAAAAAGGACGGCGAATAGCCGTCCTTTTTGCTTTGTTGATTGCAGGGCGGGTCATTTGACCCGCCCTTGGTGCGCTATTTCAGGAGATTGCCACGCCAGTGTGCGCACTGGCTCGCAATGACACCGTGGAATGATTACATGGAGAAGTAGATGGTTGCGTAGTAGCCGTAGACGGCGATGGACTGTGCCAAAGGCTTCATCAAGGCGTCGCCGGCGTTTGCCTGACTGGCGCAGAATGCGCCGACACTATAGGGCAGCACGCCGGTGCAGTAGCTAATTCCTTCGCTGCGGTAACCGGCCACCACATACACGGTGTCGCCCAGATCCTTTGCGGCGATTCCTGCCACGATGCCCTCAAATTCGTCATCACCGGTCATGGTAATCTTGCCGGTGGCGTTGTTGGGGCTCAGAGTGCCGGCGGCCGCGTAATCCGCTTCCGTCCAGTAGAACAGGGTGATGCCCGCATCGGGGGTATAGCTGGGGATGAAGTGGTAGTTGATTGCAAAGGCTCCATCCAGCAGAACCGTGGGATACTTCTTGTCGAAGCCGCCGGTGGCTGCGAAGGGACCTGCCTTGCTGCTGTCGGGCATGATGATGCTGTCCACCATGAAGGAATTATAAGCATCCACCAGCGCCTTCATCTCGTCGGTGAGGTTGGCGTTGATCAGCGCATCGGTCTTGTAGTCCAGATAGTTCTGCGCAGCAGCGCCGTAGTTCAGGATCGCCACCAGAAGTGCCTTCATTTCGGCGGTGGCACCGCCACGCAGCTGGTTATAGGCGTAGGCGGAGGGGCTGTACTGTACCTGCTTGCCGTAGACGTAGGTGCCGTCGTCCAGCTGGGCGTAGATGCAGAAGTAGATCACATCACCCAGGTTCTGCGCAGGAATGCCGTCGGTGTTCACACCGTAGTAGCCGTTGCCGGCATTGTAGGTAGCGCCGGGATAGACATTCTCAGCAGTGGAGATATCCACAACGTCGGGCTTTTCAGTCCAGGTGAGCATGCCCATCTTGTCCAGGGCGATGTCCTGGTCAACGGTGTAATAGATGTTCAGCTTGATGCTGTCCTCCAGCAGCAGAGTGGGG
>JAZNRS010000133.1:0-3715 GCA_045590815.1 Faecousia sp. | reverse complement strand
CGCAAAATGCGAGGAACAACGCATTTTGCGGCAGTTTTGCAACTATTTTTCAGCTCGTTAGCCGGCGGCTCTTACTCCCACTCGATGGTGGCGGGGGGTTTGGAAGTGATATCGTAGACGATACGGCTGATCTGGGGCACCTCCCGGATGATCCGGTGGGACACATGATCCAGCAGCTCATAGGGCAGGCGGGTCCATTTTGCGGTCATGTAATCGTCGGTATTCACCACCCGCAGCGCCAAAACATACCGCTTTTCCCGGTCGGGACCGGTGATGTCGATGGTCTGGGTATTGGTGAGCACCGCAAAATACTGGCTGATCTGATTGTGCAGGTGCGCCTTCTCCATTTCGTAGGTGAAGATCTCGTCTGCCTCCTGGAGGATGCGGATCTTCTCCGGGGTGATCTCACCGATCATGCGTATGGCAAGACCGGGACCGGGGAAGGGCTGGCGATCGTACAGCGTTTCCGGCAGACCCATGGCGTGACCCAATGCGCGAACCTCATCCTTAAACAGATACCGCAGCGGCTCCAGAAGCTCCTTAAAGCCCAGGTGATCCGGCAGATATCCGGTGCGGTGGGTGCTCTTGATCACGTCTGCATAGCTCAGACCCCGATCGATCACGTCCGGGTAAATGGTACCCTGGGCGAAGAAATCGATGGTGCCCAGCTTCTGGGCTTCGTCCTTAAACACGTTGACGAATTCCTCACCCACGATGGTTCGCTTTTCCTCGGGATCCGTCACGCCCTGCAGCCGCTTCATGAAGCGATCCGCCGCATTGACACGGATGAAATGCATATCGATCCGGGAGAAGGATGCCTCCACCTGGTCGCCCTCGTTTTTGCGGAGCATACCGTGGTCAACGAAAATGCAGGTGAGCTGATTGCCGATGGCCTTGGACAGCAGTGCCGCCGCAACGGAGGAGTCCACGCCGCCGCTGAGCGCCAGAAGAACCCGCTTGTCGCCTACCTTTTCACGAAGGTAGTCCACCATTTGGGTGGCGTAATTTTCCATCCGCCAGTCGCCGGTGGCGCCGCAGATGATCTTGAGAAAACGGTCCAACATCCGGATGCCGCCCTTGGTGTGGCTCACCTCCGGGTGGAAGCGGACACCGTAAAAGCCCTTCTCCGGGTTACAGAAGGCGGTGATGGGGCAGCTTGCGGTACTGCCGGTGACGATGAAGCCATCGGGCAGACGGGTGATCTGATCGCCGTGGCACATCCAGGTGATGGCATCGGTGCTGTGCTCGGCAAAGAGCACGTCGTCGGTGTCCAGCTGCGCCAAAGTGCGGCGATGCTCCGCATCGGCGTGGGTGTTTTCCACGGTGCCGCCCAGCTGGTGGATCATCAGCTGGCTGCCGTAGCAAATGCCCAGCATGGGGATGCCCAGCTCATAGATCGCAGGGTCGATACGAGGTGCATCGGAGACAAAAATGCTGCACGGACCGCCGGACAGCACGATGCCGATGGGCGCAAAATCACGCACCGCCCGGGCAGACATGGTGGCCGGGTGAATCTCACAATATACATGACATTCTCGAATTTTCCGGGCAAGCAACTGGGTATAGGATCCGCCAAAATCCAAAACCAGAATTTTTTGCATGGGGCACCTCCGGTGATATAGCTACAGATATAACTGTATTATGAACTTTTTTTGACGAAAAAGCAAGGTGTGTCTTTGTAAAAAAATACTGAATTCGATGAAACGGTATTATACAAAATATACAAAAGTCCGTCAGTCAAAAGCAAAGGCAAAATGCGTCGGTGTGAGGTGGACATCCAGGGGTAGGTACATGGCGAAGCTGCGACCTTCTCCGGGGGTTCGGAAGGTTCCGGTTTTGACCTGTAGTGCGGACAAAATCCCGGGAAGCTTCTGTTCATCGCCCAAAAATTCCAAACCCACGAAGGTGTCCGCCTGCCGATAGCCCGCCAGCAGCCAGCCGTCCCCGGCAAAAAATTGCGCCTGGGTATTCAGAAATGCCAGCGCCTCCGCTCCAGGCAGGACGCTTCCCTCCGGGAGCAGAGTTTGACGAAGCTGTGCGTAATCATTGATATTTAATTGCCCCGTGAGGACGGGGCAACCGGAAGCGACTGCGGAAATTTCCCGGATTTGGGTGCAGTAGCGGTAGCCCATCCTGGCATAAAAATCTCCGAGGGCGGCGCTTCCCGGCACCAAAATGGCACCGGCGTAGCCCTGGGTGCGGAGGATTTCGTGGGTTTCGGACATGAGCCGGTGGCAAAGTCCCTGCCCTCGGTGGGATCTTGCGGTGGCAACGGCGTAGATATAGGCGATCTGCCGGTCGCCGCACCAATGGGGCATCCAGTACAGCGCCGCAAGTGCTTTGCCGTCATCCATCAGCACACGGGAGCGTTCCGGGGCGTAGGCGGTGGTGAAAAAAGCATCCAAAAAGGCATCGGTGTCGCCGAAGGCTTCCTGCCACAGTCGGCGCAGGGCATTATTGTTCATCGGCATCCTCCCAAAGGCGAGCCCAGAATTTTTCCAGCAGGAATGCGGGATTGTAGGAAAGCTTGGCCTTGCGCAGCCCCTCCAGACCCATATCGTCCTCCCGATTCAGCCAACGGAGGCCGGGATATTTGCTGCGCAGGCACCGGGCAAATTCCATGTTGATGGCGTTGTAAGCGCCCTCTACGTCCAGCCGTGCCTTCTCGAAATGGATGTCAAAGGTGGTGTCCGATAGGGGAGAGCCCATGGTCATGGCCAGGATCTGCTCGTTTTCTCGCAGCACCAGACCCTCCATGCCCAGCTCCTGCCAATGGGCGAAGGCACGGCGTAGGGCTCGGCGCTCCAGGTGGAAATCCTCCGTGGGATCGATGGCAAGCCGCTGAGCAAACCAGTCGTCCACCATGGACTGGACTGCCGGAAGCAGCTCGTCGGTGAGGGGCTCGGCAGTGTAATCCGGGTGTGCGGACTGGAATTTGTGCAAATGGTTGCGCTTTTTCTGAAATTTTCGTCCTCTGAGATCCGCAAGATCGTTGATGTCGTAGACGTAATCGAAAAAGTCCCGGTCGGAGTGAAAACGGAATTTTCCGGGGTAGAGCTGCTCCAGCAGGTCGCATTCCTCCCGGTTCATGGAGCTGATGCAGCAGGGGATGCCACGCTGCGTGGCATCGGCGATGATGGCATCCAGTACCGGCTTTACGTCCCCGGTGCCTGCCGGGAAGGGGTAGACGCACCGGCGGTTGTACTGGGATAGCACCACCAGATGGTTTTCGATAAAGGCCGCCTGCTGGCGACCCCAAAGGTATAGATTGTTGAAGCTGTATTCGCAGCCCCGGGGGGTGTCCCGGCGGAGCAGCCGGTCAAATTCCGGCTGCATGTCCAGGGTGAGAGGTTGAAAATGGATCATTGTAACACTTCCTTTGGTTACAGTATGCCACATTCGGGCGAAGGATAGTAAGATAAATGATTGTTTTGCGCACGAATGGTATTGCGACGGCTTACGCCGCCGAGCACCCCGGAGGGGTGCAAAATGGCTTCTCCCGGGGAGAAGCTGCCCCAGTGCGCACACTGGGGCTGAAGAGGAATGCGGGCGGGAACGTAAATGAATGGACAATGTTTAAGGCTTTCTAATAGGTAACCATATATAAAGCCTGAACATTTTCAACAGATTAGGTTATCTCCCGAATTCCTCTTCCGCCTCGCTTCGCTCGGCACCTTCTCCCCGGGAGAAGGTATGCGCCCTGCGGGCGCTGTCG
>JAZNRS010000132.1:0-9040 GCA_045590815.1 Faecousia sp. | reverse complement strand
GCCCCTACGAGATTGTGCGTATCGTTATTGCGCTAAATAATCATTTACACCATTAACGAAAAAAGTTTACGTCCAGTTCACAATCCCTTGATAAGATGGTAAAAATCACCACAGGAGGGGAATTATGTTCGGTTTTGTATCTGCCAATGTTTCGGAATTGACAAAAGAACAAAAACAGCGCTATAATAGTGTGTACTGTGGCATTTGCCGGCAGATCCGTCAGCGTGCCAGCCAGACTGCACGGCTGACCCTCAGCTACGACATGGCGTTTTTGGCCATGCTCCTGATGAGTCTTTACGAGCCGGAGGAAACCGGCGGCGATCGTGCCTGCGCCCTGCACCCCTTCAAGCCCAAGCCCTGGGTGGACAATGAATTTGTCCGGTATGGGGCGGATATGAACGTGGCGCTGGCATACTACAAGTGCCTGGACGACTGGAACGATGACAAAAAACACACCGCAAAGCTCATGGCTGGGCGGCTGGAGGAGCATATGCCGGAGCTGACTGCCCGGTATCCCCGGCAGTGCGGCGCCATTGAAAGCTGCATCCGCCGTCTGTCGGAGCTGGAAAAGGCCGGGTGCGGCAATATCGACGAGCCTGCCAACTGCTTCGGCGAGCTGATGGGCCAGCTTCTGGTGTACAAGCAGGATCTTTGGAAGGATACCCTGTACCAAGTGGGCTTTTCTTTGGGACGGTTCATTTACCTGGCGGATGCCATGGTGGATTACCCCAAGGATAAGCGCAGAGGAAAATATAACCCCCTGGTGCAAAGCGGCAGGGAGGATCCCGCCGGTTGGGAGGAATATCTGGTGCTGGCTATGGCGAAATGCACCGGTTATTTCGAAAAGCTCCCCCTGGTGCAGGACAAGGCGGTGCTGGACAACATCTTGTACAGCGGCGTTTGGATGAATTTTGGAAAGCTAAAGCGGAAATCGCAGGAGGAAAAGGATGTTTGAAGATCCTTATAAGGTTCTGGGGGTAAGCCCCGATGCCTCGGACGAGGAGATCAAGCGGGCGTACCGGCGTTTGGCGAAGCAGTATCACCCGGATCTGCATCCCGGGGATGCGGAGGCTGCCAAGCAGATGCAGCGGATCAATGCCGCCTATGAGCAGATCAAAAACCCCGAAAAACAGAACCCCTACGTCGGCTATCAGCAGGCGTACCAACAAAATACCGACGATCAGTATCAAAAGGCAGCCTTCCAGTACATCCGGTTCGGTCGGTTCCAGGAGGCGCTGAACGCCTTGAACAATGCTGCCGAGCGCAACGCCCATTGGTACTACCTCAGCGCCCTGGCAAACGACGGCTTGGGCAACCAGGTTACGGCGCTGGAGCATATTCGCCGTGCGGTGTCCATGGAGCCGGACAATGCCGAGTATCTGCGGGTGCTCCAGGCCATCGAGCAGGGAGAAAGCGCCTATCGCCAGCAAGCGGGGAATTTCAAGGGCTTCTCCATGCGCAGCGGCTTCTGCACCAATGCAATACTGTGCTGGCTGTGCAATTTGTGCTGCTGGAGTCGGTGCTGCTGTTAATGATCGATGCAAACATCGTTCCCGGGCGGATGTGGGCATCCGCCCCTACGAGGTTGACAGCCCGGTATGCCTGTGCTATAATACCTACGACAATTGGATAGCTGTTTCGTGGCGGATGAGGCGAGGAAGCCTTATTCGCTGAACAAGATAATCGGGTGAAAATCCCGAACGGTACCGCCGCTGTAAGCGCAGAGGCGTCCTCCATGGCGAAAGCCGGTCACTGGGAAACCGGGAAGACGGAGGATGACGTGGAACCCCAGTTCCGTATGCGCAAGTCAGAAGACCTACGAAACGGTGTTTACTCCTGCGCCGCGCGTGATACGGGGCGTAACTGTCACGGAAAAACGGACGTGGCACCGAGATCGGTGCCACGGCACTTTGCATTTTCAGGAGGAAAAATTATGAAAAAAACATGGATCTGGATCGTTGTTGCGGTGCTGGCGCTGGCGGCGCTGGTGGTGGGAATGCTGGCGATCTACAATGCCAACAAGCCCAAGCCGCCGGTCAATACCGATACCACCACCCAGTCTTCTCAGGATGGAACCACCCAGTCCGGTGAGAATACCACTGCAGTGCCCGGTAAGAGCTTCACGGTAGAAGTCGTCCATGGGGACGGCTCTACAAAGACCTTTGTCTATGAATCTGCCAAGACGTATCTGGGCGAGGCTGTGTATGAGGAAGGCTTGGTCATTGCCGATGAGAATAACCCCGGTATGTTCCACACCGTAGACGGCGAAAAGGCGGACTGGAACGAAAATCAGAGCTACTGGGCGTTCTACATCGGTGAGGATTACGCCATGTACGGCATCGAGCAGACCCCCATTGAGGACGGCGCGGTATATCGGCTGGTGTATACCATTGGATAAACGGTGGCTGACCGTCGGACAGATCACCCTTTTCGGTATGCTGGCGGCGCTGACCTTCGGTGCCAAGGTGGCCATGAGCGGTCTGCCCAACATCGAGCCGGTGACTCTGATGATGCTGGTCATGGGTGCGGTGTTCGGCTGGAAAGCCCTGTGCCCCATGTGGGTGTATGTGACGGCGGAGATTTTGTTCTACGGTCTGGGGACGTGGAACTTTAATTATCTGTATATTTGGCTGATTCCGGTGGCACTGGCGGTGCTTTTGCGGCGGTTTCGCAATCCATTTATCTGGGCGCTGATCGCCGGTGCCTACGGACTGCTGTTCGGTGCGCTGTGTGCGCCGGTGGATCTGTGCATCGGCGGCGTGGGGTATGCGGTGAGTAAGTGGATCTCCGGTATTCCCTTTGACGTGATGCACTGCGCCGGTAATTTTGTTCTGGCGCTGGTGTTGTTCGTGCCACTGCGCAGATTGACAGAGAAATTGTATGGTAAAATGAGAAGGTAATAAACCTTCTCCCTGGGGAGAAGGTGCCTCCGAAGGAGGCGGATGAGGGGTATTGCATAGAAAAACGAGATATTTGCCCCCCTCATCAGTCAAAAATCAAAGATTTTTGCCAGCTTCCCCCCAGGGGGAAGCTCTTAGCAAAAAAGGTTGCTACCCGAAGGTAGCAACCTTTTTTTTATACCTCTTTATACATTGCGGAGGCGTCGTCCTTGCGGACGGTTTCGGCGATCTGAAGCACTTCCACGGCGACCGTCCGGGTTCCCAGAGCGATCTCGATCTTGTCGCCGATCTTCACATCATAGCTGGCCTTTACGACACGCCCGTTGACGCTGATGCGCCCATTGTCGCAGGCTTCGTTGGCTACGGTGCGGCGTTTGATCAGTCGGGAGACCTTCAGATACTTGTCTAAGCGCATGGAATTCTCCTTACTTAGCCACTGCGTCCTTCAGAGTCTTGCTGGCCTTGAAGCCGGGAACGCGGGTAGCAGCGATCTCGATGGTCTCGCCGGTGTGGGGGTTGCGGCCGGTGCGAGCCTCACGGTTCTTGACCTCGAAGCTGCCGAAGCCGGCGATCTGCACCTTGTCGCCCTTCACCAGGGCAGCGGTGATAGCCTCGATAGCGGCGTTGACAGCCTTCTCGGAATCCTTCTTGGTCAGGCCGGCAGCCTCAGCCACAGCGGCGATCAGTTCAGTCTTGTTCATGTTTGTTTACCTCATTTCTGTTATTTAAGATGGAGTAGCTTTGCTATTTTATCACCCTTGGGAAGCAACAGGCAGTCTTCCCGGGTAATTGCCTTGAATAATACGGCGCAGACCATGTAAATGACAGCGCCAGCCAGGATCGGTGCGGCGCAGAGGATCACTCTGCTGCCGATGCCCAGCCATTTCAGGGTGTACCAGGCGCCAAAGGTGCCCACACCCATCACTGCCGCAGCCAGGAAGCCACGGAGCATATTTTTGAGGATGGCGGGAGGCTCTTTCAAGACCCACCGCATGGTGATCAGATTCAGCACCGTGATGCTCACATAGCACAGCAGGGAGCCGATGGGGGTGCCGATGATGCCGATCCGGGGGTTGCCGGTGAGGATGAACACCGCACCCAGCTTCAAAATGCCGCCGATGAACATATTCACCACCGGCAGATTCACGTGACCGTAGGCCTGCATGATGGCGTTGGTCAGCAGCACCGTGGCGTTGAACATGATGCACACCGCCAGCACACGCATCAAATTGGTGGCAAGCACCAGCTTTTCGCCGGTGTAGCCGCCGAGCAGGGCGGTCACCGGCCCCGCCAGCACCAGAAGTCCTACGGTGCAGGGCATCGCCAGCAGGGCGGTGACCCGGGCAGAGGATTCGGCGGTGGCTTTGGCACCCTTGGTGTCCTTCACGGTGATCAGACCGGTGATGGCCGGGATGATGCTGATGGTGATGGGGGTGATGAACGCGCAGGGCATATTGAAGATCTTCTGGATGAAGTTGTAGATGCCCTTTTGGGTGTCGGCGGTGTCCTGGGACATGAACTGCAGGAGCTGGCTCATGTAGATCTTGGTTTCCAGCACCGTGAGGATCTGCAGACCGGCAGAACCGATGGTGATGGGAATGGCGATGGCCAGCAGGGTTTTGGCGATGGTCTTGCCGGATTCGGCGGTGTCCTCGCCCATGGGCAGCTCCCGGTAGGACTTGCGGAAACGGAAGAACAGGTAAATGGAAGAAACCAGGCAGCTGGTGGTCACGCCGATGATGGCACCGCCGGCGGCGAGGGCTTCGCTCTTATACAGCCAGGTCAGTCCGAATGCCAGGGAAAGTCCCACGATCAGTTTGGTGGCGGCCTCCAAAACCTGGGATACGGAGGTGGGCTTCATGTTGCTCTGACCCTGGAAGAAGCCCCGGAAGGTGCTCATCAGGCAGATCAAAAAGCAGGAGGGACCCAGCGCCGCGATGCACATCCATGCGTCGGGCTGCTTTTGGAACACCGCAAGCTGCTTGCACAGCAGAGTCATCAGCAGCGCACCCACCAAACCCAGAGAGAGGAAGATGGTCCGGGCGACGGTGTAGACCTTGCGCAGCTGGCGGTAATTGTCCAGGCTGCTGGCCTGGGAGATCATCCGGCTCATGGCTACCGGCAGACCGGCGGTGGAGATCATCAGCAGCATGGTGTAGATCTCGTAGGCGGTGGAGTAGTAGCCGAAGCCCTGGTCGCCGATGATGGCCTTGAGGGGGATGGAGTAGAAGGCACCGATGAGCTTAACGATGGCGGTGGATAACGCCAAAAGCGCAGTGCCGTGGAGGAAGGTTTGCTTCTTTTCAGACATGGGAAATCTCCTTGATGAACCATTGTAGGGCGCAAAGCCTCCCCTTGAGGGGAGGTGCCCAGTGCGCACACTGGGCAGAGGGGTGATAAAGTACGATACAATGAAAACCCCTCAGTCAAAAATCAAAGATTTTTGCCAGCTCCCCTATAAGGGGAGCCAAGGCGTTGCTTCGCAACGCAAAAGTCAGTTATCTTTATTTTCAGCAAACAGCCGGGGGATGGCGTAGGTGGTCAGATCTTCTACCACATCCTTCAGGTCGATGGTGGGGAATTGACCGTTTTGGTAGAGGATCTTGCCCCGAACCATGGTCATGGCCACGTCGCCGCCCTTGGCGGAGAATACCAGACCGCTGAGCACGTTGTGGCAGGGCATCAGGTGGGGAGCGGAGAAGTCCACAAGGGCGATATCCGCATCCATGCCCGCCTTGAGCATACCGCATTCGGCGGCACGTCCCTGGGCACGGGCACCGCACACCGTCGCCATCATCAGCGCAGCGGGAGCAGGCAGTGCGGCGGCATCTCCGGAGGCGGCACGCTCGTTCAATGCGGCGAAGCGCATCACCTCGAACATATCCAAATTGCCCGATTCGATGGCGCCGTCGGTGCCCAGGGCAACGTTCATTCCGGCTTTGACGCAGGGGAGGATGTGGGCGCTCTTCTGACCGCTCTTGGCGGCGGAAAGGGGCAGCGCCACGGCAGAGATCTTCCGCTTGCCCAGGAGGGCTTGATCTTCCTCCGATAAGTAGGCGCAGCCGGCGGCGGTGGTGGGCAGACTGAACAGCCGGTGGCAGTCCAGCAGCTCTGCCTGGGTCAGACCCGTGCGGTCCAGGCAGGAATCTGCCTCGGACTGGGTTTGAGCAAGGTGCAGCTGCAGACCCAGGTTCTTTTCGCTGGCGTAGCCCAGCAGCCCCTCCCACAGGCGGTGGTTGCTGGTGTACTCGGCGTGGATGCCGGCGTCGATACGGATGCGTCCGTCGTCGTGACCGTGCCATTTGTTGGTGATGCGCACCAGCTCCTGGCACTGTTCGTCGGTGTCGAAGTCGAAGTCCTCATTCTGGTCGATGAACCGGTAGGCGCTGAGAGCCAAATTGGCTTTGATGCCCGTTTCAGCCACGGCCTCGGCGGTGGCGTCGGGGAAATAGTACAGATCCGAAACCGAGGTGATGCCGAAGCGCAAACACTCGGCGATGGACAGCTTCGCCGCCGCTTTGGCGCACCGGGAATCCATTTTGGATTCCTTCAGAAGCTGATTTTCCAGGGCTTCGTGACCGGTGAGGTCGTCCAGGAGGCTTCGCAGTGCGGAGGTCGCCAGGTGGGTGTGGCAGTTCACAAGACCGGGGATGGCAACCATGCCGGTGCCGTCGATGATGGTCTGCGGCTGCTCCTCCGGGGCGGTTTTGCTGATATGGGAGATCTTGCCGTCGGTGATGCCGATGTATGCGCCGAAGAGCACATCCATTTTTTCGTTCATGGTCACCACGGTGACGTTGGAGATCAAAGTATCCAAGGGAATCCTTCCTTTCGGGACGTGTTTTAGACCTTGCCTCCCCTTGAGGGGAGGTGCCTCCGAAGGAGGCGGTGGGGTGAACAACACCCCTCAGTCAGCTTCGCTGACAGCTCCCCTCAAGGGGAGCCTTGGAGCCCATCAACGCAAACAGTTCCTTTTTCTGCTCCAAAACAGAGTTGATCATTTCGATATACTGTTCCGGGAATTTGGGGTTATGGAGGCGCTTGAGGCTGCCGTCGGGGAAATTGACCTTGTTCATGCCGCCGCCACCCAGAGAGAGGATGGTGTGGACCTCCTCCATCATGTAGATGTTGTACAAGCAGTCAAGACCATCCCGGCTCCAGCCCACATTCTCAAAGGAGCCGGACATATATTTCTGCCGGTAGAGGTAGTAGGGCTTGTAGCCCAGACGGCGCAGGGTCTGATTGGCGTAGGCTACCATCTCGGTGACATCCTGGGCGGTGGGCAGATTCTCCCGGCGCTCGAAGAGGTCTGCGCCTTTTTTAAGCGCCAGGGTGTGGACGGTGATGTTGGCAGGATTCAAAGCAGCTACTGCGTCCAGCGAGCGGCAGAAGCCTTCCACCGTATCCGTGGGCAGACCGGCGATGAGATCCATGTTGATGGCCTTGAAGCCGGCATCCACCGCCTCCTGATAGCACCGGAGCACATCCTCGCTGCGGTGGGCACGGCCGGAGGCACGAAGCACAGAGTCGATCATGGTCTGAGGGTTGATGCTCATCCGGTCAGCGCCATGAGCCCGAATGGAGCGGAGCTTTTCTGCGCTGAGCGTATCCGGGCGACCGCCTTCCACGGTGAATTCGATACAACGGGAAAGGTCAAAGGCTTCCCGAATGCCATCCAACAGCCGTGCCATTTGCGGCTCGGACAATGTTGTGGGGGTGCCGCCGCCTATGTAAATGGTACGCACTTTGCGTCCGGATTTTGCAAGCAATTGCCCGGTGAGGGCAATCTCCTTGTGCAGCGCCTCCAGATACGGCTCCAGAAGCTCTGTCCGCTTGCCGATACTGCGGCTGACAAAGCTGCAATAAGCGCAACGGGTGGGGCAGAAGGGGATGCCCACATACAACGAAACGTCCGTGGGC
Organism: Faecousia sp.; assembly: GCA_045590815.1. Classification (GTDB taxonomy): domain Bacteria; phylum Bacillota; class Clostridia; order Oscillospirales; family Oscillospiraceae; genus Faecousia. The sequence continues at coordinate 1,220 of JAZNRS010000132.1, read as the reverse complement.
TCCAGCAAATTTGCCGCCTGGACGGTGGATGCGGAGCAGGAAAGCGCCAGCTCCCGGCGCTCCGGGGTGACGTAGTAAACGTCCTTCAGGAGTTTGTCCGCAGAGCGCTTCGTGCCGCCTTCCAGAAAGTGCTTGGTGGTGATCTTGGTGGGGCGGACACCTGCCAAAGCGCCCCATGCGGGAAGCTCCGGCAGAAGCTGGATCGCCGCCAGATAGTAGCTCTGCTGCAGCGCACGACGGCGCAGACGCACCGTTTCCTCTGCCGCTTTCAAGCGGCGGCAGGCGGTTGCGGTGCGGCCATCCAAGGTGATTTTGGCGGTGGCGGTGAGCCAGGTTTTGCCCCGGTGGAGGGTGGACACGGCTTCGCCAGCAGTCCCCTCGGGAAACAGCGCCATTTGCAATTGTTCAACGGCATAACGGTCGTCATGCCCGATAAGTGTCAGATTCATAAATTCCCTCCGTAAAGCCTCCCCTTGAGGGGAGGTGCCTCCGAAGGAGGCGGTGGGGTGAACAACACCCCTCAGTCAGCTTCGCTGACAGCTCCCCTCAAGGGGAGCCTAGATACGGATTATACCGTTTTTCGTCTTCTAAAGCTGTGGAAGGACCGTGTCCGGGGTAGACGGAAAGGTTGTCCGGAAGCGTTGCCAGACGGTCCAGGGACTTGCGCATCTGGGCGCTGCTGCTGCCGGGGAAATCCGTGCGCCCGCAGCTGCCCTGGAACAGGGTGTCGCCGCTGAACAGGGCGTTCTCGATCCGGTAGCACACAGAGCCGGGGGTGTGACCCGGGGTGTGCAGCACGGAAAATTCCATACCGCCTATGGAAACGGTATCGCCCTCTTCGCAGCTGTCGGTGTAGAACAAGCTGCCTGCGGTCATGTAGGGAGGCAAATTCAGATCCGCTTCGCACAGATACACCGGGCAGCCGGTGGCGTTGGCGATGGCTTTTACGCCGCCCACATGGTCGAAATGCCCGTGGGTGAGCAAAATGGCACCTACAGTCAGCCCCAGACGGGATACCTCCGCCAGGATCCGTTCCGGCTCGTAGCCCGGGTCAATGATGACGCAGGCACTATCCCGGTGGACAATGTAGGTATTGGTTTGGTAATCTCCCAAGGGGAGGGTGTGAATGTTCAGCATAAAACGTTCGTAGGGGCCGATGCCCACATCGGCCCGAAAATCAGCAGAGCGGTCGCAAGGGCCGATGTGGGCATCGGCCCCTA
>JAZNRS010000131.1:0-4547 GCA_045590815.1 Faecousia sp. | reverse complement strand
CCGAACACTTCGCCCTCTGACGTGCGCAGAGGAATGCAGAGCAGGAAGCCCGCTTCGCTGTTTCCTTTCAGTACAACGCGGCCCGACCAGTAGTACAGGCGGGAGAGGTCAAGCTCCGGGTTGTTTCTCGCTGTGTCCATGACTTTTGTAAAAAAGTCCTGCCCCGCAATATCAAACTCCATCTTCCACTGCCCCAGCAGCATAATCTCGTTATCACGGGCTATCTGTGCGGGACCGCGCAGATAGTGGAGCTGTACGCCCACGGCATTCGTTGCTGTGGGCTGTGTTTTTTTGATAAACACACCTGCCTTTGCCGTTTCGTGGTTATCTGTGATGCTTGCATCAAGCATCACGAAAGCACCGCCGCAGTAACGGTTGTTCACAGTTGAAACAAGCGTATTCATATACTCCGCAAGGAGCGGTTCGATGAGTTCCGGATTGTTCTGAAGGTCAGCAGCGGTGATCTCATGTTCATCGAAGAAATCTTCGCTGCGTTCTGTCAGGTCTTCCGCAATGGAAATACCGCCCAGAGATAACCGGCCGAACTCATCGTTGATCTTATCTGTGATAATGGTCAGTTCGGTGTCGATGTGGCTTTTTACCGCCTTTGCCTCCCTGCCTGTAATTCCGAACAGGCTAAGCAGCAGCGCGAATACAAGGACAAGAGAAACAGAAACGAGCATGAAAAAGAGTAGCAGCCTGCGGTGCAGGGTTGTCCCTTTTCTGCCACGTTCTTTTTTCCATAAAGCAATCGCCTGCTTGAACATAAGGCACGACACCTCCTCTCGTTAAAGCATCCTTTGTGATTACTGTATCAGTTCTTTCAGCGCCTCAGAGGCAGGGAATATCTTATCGATTCCTTCCAGATATCTGTCACGGTGCCCCACCAGAAGATCTTTGAAGCTTTCCTCAAAGGCATCGCTGTCGCTGTCAAAATTGGCGTAGGTCGGCGCGGTGAAAAAGCTGTAATCCTCATACATAGCCAGGACGCTGGTCAGCATTTTGCGGATGCGGGGATCTTCCACCGTATCCATATGTGTGCTGAGTTCGTTTTCAAATGCTTGCCTGGTAACGGGCAGATAACCGGTGTTGGCAACAAAGCTCATGTTCTGTTCGGGAGCTGTAAGCCACTTGATGAACACACCGGCGGCATATTCTTTCTTTTCCTCTGCCTTGGCTACCATCAGACCGCCGCCGCGTTGGAGGGCGGTCTTTGTGCCGTTTTCAAAAACGGGATACGGGAGAATGCTGTACTCCACATTTTCAACCGTTCCGTCTGCATAAGTAATGGTATCGCCGTAGAACAGGATACCTGCGGAAGATCCGGTGGAGCATACAAGGTCGCCGGTTTTGGAGAGGTCGGAGGAATATCCGTCATAGATGGCAATGCCACCCTCGACCGCAGGGGCGTAGACCGTTTCAAAGATATGGGCGAAACCGTCGCCATCCAGAGAAAGCGCTTCTCCTTCAAAGATGCTGCCGCCCAGCTGTGCCATGCCGACCTCGACAAAGTTGAACCAGGAGTCTGCCGCATAAAACTGCTTTCCACCGCTCCATTCATAGTACATTTGAGAAAGCTCCCCGATCCCCTCAAAGGTGGAGAGCATATCCGCGGACGCGCCGGTGGCATCGGCAAAGCGATCGAACAAGGTTTGGTTGACATAGAGAACCTCGGTGGACTTCGCAATGGGGAACACATACAAGCCGCCGTCCGACAGACGGCCTTCCTCCACGAAGGCCTCAACATAAGCGGAGAGCTCGTCTTCGGTGAAGTAGTTGTCCAAATCGGTAAGCAGCCCCTTTTCCCAAAACTGGATGGCAAGCTTGGGATAGCCGGTAAAGATGTCCGGCATATCAGGCGCGCCTGGATCACCGTTGACGATCATGGTCAGGCTCTTGTTCAGTTCGGAGCTGGAGGAAATGGCGGTAACATCGATGACGATACCCTGCTCTTTGCCCACCGTGGAATTGAACTGGTCGATCAGATAGTCCATGGCCTGCTGCATATCCCCGCCGTAATTGTGCCACATGGTCAGGGTCACAGGCTCTTTAGGATTCAGCGGAGAAGTGGTTCCGCACCCGGACAGGCACCCCAACAGGAACACCAGCGTCAGGAGCAGCGCGATTGCCTTTTTCATAGCGTATTCCTCCGTTCTGCCGCGTCTCCCATCCCAAATCCCATCCTTTTTTGAAAAAAGAGCAGAAAAATTTCTCCTTTTCCCATCCTTTTTGGGGTTTGGTATGGGGACAGTTTTTATAAAAACTCGTATCATTGAGCCATAAGTTACAGAAACGAAAGGTCACGGCCGGATGGTACGAGTTTTTCTATATTTCTATTAGAACACAAAAACTTGAAAAATTCAAGGTTTCGTTTGGCAAAATGTGAGAAGCTTTCTGCGGAGGAAGGAGGTATTCGCAAATGGCAATGAAGGACCATGCAACCGCTAAGTACAGAGTCATTGCCGATTCAGGAGGAAGCCGTTATCGCTTTTTCTGCGATGTGTCCGGCATGGTACTATGTACCACAAAGCCGATTCGAGGAAACACCCAGGAAGAAGAATTGAAAACCGCATGGGAAACCGAGGGCAGACAGCATTTCAACCGCTGCGGCAAATGCGGAAAATGGGTCAGCGATCCCATGTATAACGCAGATATGCTCCGGTGTGTGGATTGCGCACCCTGGCAGGAAAAGCCCAACTACTGCAGTCACTGCGGTATAGCGATCTCTCCTTCCGACCGATACTGCAATGCCTGCGGAACACGTCTCCGTTACGGGGAGGTGGTATGATGACTGTCGAGAAGCTGGAACGCAGTCGCCAGGAGAATATGGCGTACTACGGATTTGGCCCGTCAGCTATGAAAAAACTTCGGGTATGTACTGTATGCGGCACTCCGGCGCCGCTCGAAAAAAACTTTTGCGTCGAGTGCGGACATCGTCTGCCGGACAAAACCTTGTATGACCTATATCTGGAGAGACACGAGCAGTGTTCTGCTTGCGGAAACGTACTTACCGAAGCAATGGAATTCTGTCCCCAGTGCGGGATGAAACTACGAGAATAACAATAGGAAAAAATGTATCAATAGAAAGGAGCTTTCACCATGGCATTATTTGATAAACTGAGCGACTTCGCTAAGAACATCGGCGATAAAACCACCGATGCTATTGAAACCGGAAAACTGCAGAGCAAGGTCAACTCCGAAAAGAACCTTGCAGGCGAAAAACTGAAAAAAATCGGCGAATTCTACTACAATGCTTGGCTCAACGGTGACGAGATCGCGCCGGAGGTTCTGGAAATCTGCACTGCCGCCAAGGCGCATTACGATGCTGCCGGTGAAGCCCAGGCCGAGATCGACCGCATCCGCGCCGAGAACGAAGCTGCCAGAGCTGCCGCCGCAGCGCCGGTCGTACCTGCCACTTCTGACGCTCCTGCAGGTATTGTATGTACAGCTTGCGGTACCGCAAACAATCCCGGTACCAAGTTCTGCTGTAACTGCGGCAATAAGCTGGAGATTCCTGCACCGCCCGAACCCAGGCTCTGCCCCAACTGCGGCGCGACTATTGCAGACGGCATGAGGTTCTGCGGTGAGTGCGGCACAAAGACGGAGTAAAATAAATCCATCAACACAGAGAAAAGGAGGATTATTCCATGACTGCAAAACAACTTTTTAATCAAACACGCCCCTTCTGCATGGCAAAATTGGCTCTTGGCGGCGCGACGGTGCTGCTGTCGGTGATCCTCTTTGCCATTCTGATGGGCATCGGCTGGCTGTTCGGTGACGGCGGCATGGTGGTTACTTTCATCATCTGGATCGGCGGCACCGGTGTGATTCGACTTGCGCTGATGCATTATGCTGGTTATCTGGTGAAAGCAGGACACATCGCCGTCATTGCCGAAGCTATGAAAACAGGTCAGGTGCCCGCCAATCAGGTGAACTACGGTAAGCAGCTGGTGACGGAGCGTTTTGCTACCTCCAATATCTACTTTGCCGTGGATAAGCTGGTCACCGGTGCTGTGAAGCAGATCCAGAACGGCATCGACAAGCTGGGCAATAAACTGGACTTCATTCCCGGCATGGAAGCCGTTTCCGGTATTGCCAAGTTCTTCGTCAGCATTTCCCTGGGTTACATCGACGAGTGCTGCTTCGGATGGACCTTTTACAATCCCCAGCAGGGCGCTTTCAAGAGCGCCGCCGACGGCGTGGTCATCTATGCGCAGAACTGGAAAACCCTGCTGAAGGACGCCGCCAAGACCATGGCCAAGACCATCGGTCTGATGGTGGTCATGACGCTGGTCATCTTCATTCCTGTGGGCCTGCTGTTCAAGATCTTCAAATGGTCGGGATTTGCAGCCTTCCTGCTGGCGCTGCTGATCGCCTGGGTGGTCAAGTTCTCTTTCCTTGACAGTTACATCATGTGTCAGATGATGGTGAGCTACATGCAGGTGGCTCCCAATACTGTCATCACCTTTGACCTGTATTCCAAGCTGTGCGGCATCTCTTCCAAGTTCAAGGAGCTGTTTCAGAAGGGACAGGCAGAAGATCCTCAG
>JAZNRS010000130.1:0-8444 GCA_045590815.1 Faecousia sp. | reverse complement strand
AGGGGCAGCCCGAAAAGCCAATGCGGTCGGCAAACTTTCGGGGCCCCTTTAGGGGTGAGGCCAGTATAATGCCCTTTTAGGGCTTATTCAAGCCACCGGCTTAGCCGGTGGTTTTGACTGCGGGGTGGGGGAGGCCCTGCGAAAATGTAACAGTAGGGGCGGCAATCTGCCGCCCCCCTATTTTTGCGCCTGCGGCGAAAGGAGGGTCAAGACCCTCCCCTACAGGGAAAATGAATCGTAGGGGCGGATGCCCACATCCGCCCACGGGCGGGTCGATGCCCCGCCCCTACGAGGTTTTGGGCGGCAGGTTGTTGTTTCGAGGATGCGCCTAACGGCGAAGGGAGGGTCAAGACCCTCCCCTACAGGGGGAATTAAATCGTAGGGGCGGATGCCCACATCCGCCCACGGGCGGGTCGATGCCCCGCTCCTACAAGGTTTTGGGCGGCAGGTTGCCGCCCCTACGATGCACCAAATTCTCTTTTGGTTGTTGTTTTTTTCGGTGGTTGTGGTATCGGTTTAAATGAGAAAGACTCCGGAATCGTGCGACCGATTTCAAATTGCAAAAACGGAGGGATTTTATGAAAACAAATTGGAAGAACACACAACGATTGCTGAGTATCCTGCTGCGCATTTGCATGGTGCTGGCGCTAATGCCGGCAGTGCCACTGGTTGCAGAGGCAGCGGATGTGAGCTATGTGGCGACCTACTCCGGCTCGAATGGCTGGGTTGCGTTGACCCAAAGCGGCAATTACTTGCTCAATGGCGCAACCTTTGATGCCAGCAGCAAGCCGGGTTATTCCGGCTTGGATATCGGCAGCGGAAGCGCCGGCATCAACGCTGTGCTGTACATCAGCGGCATGGTAATGGTGATAGCCGGCGATCAGACCACTGCCGGTGCGTCTGGCGTGGCGGGCATCTATGTGCCTTCCGGCTCTACGCTTACCGTTCGCAGAGCGCCCGGTGCTTCCAGTGCTAATCTGGTAGTTTACGGCGGTGACGGCGGTAAAGCCGAAAACGGCACCAGCGGCATCAATGCAGGCAGCGGCGGCGGATATTCTGCCTCGAGCTGCGGCACGATCCACCTTGATAATGACGTTAGCTACTCCATCACTGCCGGCAACGGCGGTGCAGCTGGTGTTAGCTAACTAAAGGCAAACAGAGGATTTCATTACGAAATCCTCTGTTTTGCATGTCAAAAAACTGTCATTGTGAGCCAGTGCGCGCACTGGCGTGGCAATCTCCCGGTACAACGTGATTCGTGCTGCGCAGTTGGGAAGTTTGTACCGGGAGATTGCCGCAGATCTGCGGCCCTCGCAATGACAGTGGTATCGCAAAAAAGTGGCGCTGTTACAGCGTCACTTTCTCTATGGATTGAACTGTTAGAACCTTTTCTTCCACCGTAAAGCGGATATCGAATCCGGCGAAGGTCAGTCCGTACACCCGACCGGGCTTGCGTTGGTAAGACGGACGGGGATCGTGGGAAAGCACACCGATGGCAGCTTCCCGTTTGTCATCCGGCAATTGATTCAGCAAATCCTCGGGAAATTGAACCTCCAGCAGAAAATCATCCGCCGTATCCGTAAAGCCGCCCAGGGCATCCGGATGGGAGTCGGAATAGGGAACATAGGGCTTGATGTCGAAAATTGGCGTTCCGTCCATCAAGTCGGCACCGGCTACATGAATCACAATGCCCTCAGCGGTTTGCTCGATGCCCAGTAACTGCACGCAGGAAAGCCCTAGATTGTTAGGTCTGAAAGGAGAACGGGTGGCAAACACGCCCATGCGGACATTTCCCCCCAACCGGGGAGGGCGCACAGTAGGCGACCAGTCATCCCGGACGGCTTCAGAGAATTGCCAGATCAGCCACAGGTGAGAGTATCCCTCGATACCACGCAGGGTGTCCGGATTGCGGAATTCCGGCTCAAATACGATGGTGGAGCGAAGCTGGGAAACCAGTCCGCTTTGCCGGGGAATGCCGAATTTTGTGGGGAAATCGCTGCGCATCCGGGCGATTGGACGAATGGAAATATCCATATCAAGCCCTCACTTTCCGCAGGCAGAAGGTCACAGCGAAGATCACCGCCATGATCAGCGAAATGGCTGCACCGGCGCTGGCACCCAAATAGTAGGACACCAACAGTCCGGCGATGCCTGCCACCAGGGCAAATGCCACGGAGAACAGATGATACTGCTTCAAATTTCGAGCTACGTTCCGTGCTGATGCCGCAGGCAGAACCAGCAGGGAATTGAGGATCAGCAGACCCACGGAGGAGATGGACAAGGTGACCACCACAGCGATGGCGGTGGTGAAAATGGTCTGGCTGAAGCCCACCGGGATACCCCGGGAGGACGCCAGCTCCGGGTGGATGGCAGTCAGCGCCATGCGGTTGGAATACAGCACCCAGAACACCAATACGCCCAACAGCACCAATGCCAGCACGCCGATCTCCGCCGGTGTGATGGACAAAATATCGCCGATGAGGTACTTATTATACTTTGTAAAGCTGCCGCTGCCTAAGGTGGCGATGAAGATACCCAGCGCCACGGCGGTACTGGAAAATACGCCAATGAGGGTATCCGCCGCCTGATTGCTCCGACTGCGGACAAAGGAGAACAGCAGCGCAAAGGCAACGGAGAAGATCACAGCCACCCAAATAGGGGCGGCGATGCCGCAAATGCAGCCGATGGCGATGCCGGTGAAGGCGCTGTGTCCCAGGGCATCGGAGAAGAAGCTCATCCGTCCGGTGACCACCATGGTGGACAAAATGCCAAACAGCGGTGCCATCAGCAAAATTGCCAGCAGGGCGTTACACATGAACTCCCACCGGAGCATTTCCCAGGGAATGAGGTCGCACAGCCAATACCAAATACTCATGCCTTGCCACCTCCCGTGTGAAATACCCGGGCGAATGCCTCGGATGCCAAAACGTCCCGGGGCTTGCCCTGGGTCAGCACTGTCTTGTCCATGAGCACCACCTGGTCGGCGTACCGCTCCAGGGTGCTGAAATCGTGGGTGGTCATAAGGATGGAAAGGTCGTAGGTTTTGCGGATCTCGTCCAGCATATCCATGAGGTTGCTCATGCCTTCCACATCCACGCCGGAAAGGGGCTCGTCCAAAATCAGAATGTTGGGCAGAGGCTCCAGCGCCAGCGCCAGCAGTACCCGCTGCAGCTCGCCGCCGGACAGCGCACCCACTCGCTTGTCGATGAGGTCCTCTCCGTGTACCCGTTCCAGGCACTCCAAAACCGTCTTGCGCATGGCTTTACCCAGACCCAGAAAAGCAGGGCGCTTGCTCATGCAGCAGGCGAACAGATCCGCAACGGAAACCGGATCGCCTGGGTCGAAATTGGGACTTTGGGGCACATATCCGATCCGGGGACGGCGATCCCGCTGCCCGGGAGAGGAGAAGGCGATGACGCCGTCATAGTCCCGTTGGCCCAAAATTGCCTTCAAAAATGTACTTTTACCGGCGCCGTTGGGGCCGATCAAGGCCACCAGCTCGCCGCAGTGAACGTGCATATTGATATTCTGCAAGATCTGCTCCGAACCGATTTTAATAGACAGATTTTGTACACGCAGGCAGCAGGAGTCGCCGCAGCCGCCGCCATGGAAAAATAGCTTCATCCCAATGCCTCCTTGATGGTGTCGATGTTGTGGTACATGGCTTCAAAATAGCTGTCGCCGCCCATGGCCATGTCCAGGGTGTAGCAGGCGGCACCGGTTTCGGCGCAGATGATGTCTGCGGCGGATACGCTGCCGTTGCATTCGGTGAAGACCGCCGGCAGGTCGTGCTCACGGACGATGCCGATGAGGTGCTTCAGCTCCTGGGCAGATGCCTCACGACCGGATTCTTCCTCGATAGCGTGGAGAATGTGCAGATCAAAGGCAGCGGCAAAATAAGCGAAACCGTCGTGGAAGGTGACCAGATCCCGGCAATGAAGATGCTGAAGCTGGGTTTCACCGTAGGCTTGCAGAGCGTCCAGCTTTGCCAAGAGTCCCTGCAAATTCTTTTCAAAGGTGCCTTTGTGCTGAGGGTATTTTGCGGACAGCCCAGCGCAAATGTTTTGCGCCATGATTTTTGCATTGGCAGGGGAGAGCCAAATGTGACTGTCTTGCGCATGGTGATGGTCATGGTCGTGACCGTGGTCGTGTTCTTCGCATTCCAGAGCTTCGATACCCACAGAACTGTCGATGGTATCCTCCGGAAGAAAGTCTTCCATGAATTCCTCCAAGCCAGCACCGGAAATGACCACGGTTTCGGCGGCTTCCAGTGCTTTGACCTGAGATACGCTGAGAGAATAATCGTGCAGACAGGATACGCTTTCGTCCACCAAACGGGTTACAGTAATTCCTGTGCCATCGCAAAGGGCGGCGGTAAATTCATATACCGGCAAGGTCGTGGCCGCCACCTGCGCGGCAGGTGTACGGGAACAGGCCGGCAACATGGCAACTACCAATAGCAGTGCCAAGAGAAAAGATAGCTTTTTCATAGTGGGTCACCTTTTTGCATACTTCTGCACACTATTATATCATATATGTCAAGAAAAAAGAGCCTACCGAAGTAGGCTCTTTTGGGTATGTAGCGGATTAGTGGTTCTCCATCCAGTCGTTGACCTTGGTCTTGGCCAGACGCAGAATATCTTCAGTGGGGTAGGGAGAGTTTTCGCCGCCGCAGACATACAGGAAGTACAGGCCGGCGGGAGTCTGATACAGGGACTCTTCGTAGCCAGCGGGATCGCCGTAGAAGCCACAGACGTACTTCTTGACCAGGGTAGCGGTCTCGGTGTCGTACTCCTTCTTGCAGATGATCTTCTTCATGTGGGACAACCTCCTTTCGGTTAGCTTTGTCTTTGCTATGGGCTATTATACATATTTTTAGCGATAATGCAAGGGGTTTTTAAGAAATTTACAAACATTTCATGGATATTTGTTTGAAGAGGCGATAAACCGCAAGGAAAACTACCCGTTTTGCCGTCATTATGCACAAAGAAAACAGAGGGAGAATAGAGATCAGAAAGAAAACCACGACATTTGGTGGAATTTCTTGCGGAAAAATACCATTTGTGGTACAATAAAACAAAGGTGGTGGTATTATGCGGGATATTCCCTTGTTTGACACGGAATACGGAATCGCCAGTTTGGTGCTGAAGGAGATCCCTTATCAGCAGACGGCGTATATTACGATCCAATCTTCCCTGGAGCCGGAAAAGCTCCTGGAGGAATGTGTGGGCTTTTGCCGTGCCTGCGGAGCGGAACGGATCTTCGCTTCCGGGGATGCTTATTTGGAAAGGTATCCTATGTATACCGCTATGTGGCTGATGCAATGCCCGGTGGAGAGCTTGCCGGCTACGGATGCGGCGCTGTTTCCGGTACAGGAGCAGACCCTGGTGCGTTGGATGGATATCTATAATAATAAGGTGACGAAGGTCCCTAACGGTGCGTGGATAAGCGCCGTCGAAGGGAAGAAGATGCTGCAAAAAGGAGATGGATATTTCGTCCACCGGGGCGGAAAGCTTCTGGGTATCGGCAGAGCCTCTGGGGACACCATCGACTGGGTGGCATCGGTGGAGCCGGGTGCAGGAGTGGATGTGGTGGCGGCGCTGAGCCATGCGCTGTCGGAACCCGTAGCGATGTTGACTGTGGCGTCGGAAAATCAAAAGGCCATCGCCTTGTATCGTCGCCTGGGCTTTGTGCCGGTGAAGGAAATCAGTCGTTGGTTCGTGGTTTTCGACAAAAATGAGCCGGGAAATTTGTAATGTAAAGAAAAAATACTTGACAACCCATTGGGGCTATGCTATAATGCCCAAGGTCAAGGAAAATGCCTTGACAGAGGAGGTTCCTATGGACGCATTGGAAATGGCGCTGCTGTACGATTATTACGGCGGAATGCTTACGGAAAAGCAGAGTGAATGCTTCGATATGCGCTATAATCAAGACCTTTCTCTGGGCGAGATCGCCGAAACCCTCGGGGTGAGCCGGCAGGCAGTCAATGACAACCTGACCCGGACGGAGTCGCTCTTGCGGCGGATGGAGGAAAACATCGGCTGTGTGCGCCGTCATATGAAGAGCCGTGCTGCGGTGGAGCAGATCCTGGAGGCTGCCGCCTCTCTGGAAAATGCTTCTGACCCGGCGGTTGCGGCTGCGCAGAAGCGGATCGTCGCCGCTGCGCAGACATTAAAGGAGTAATTATGGCATTTGAAGGCTTAACTGAAAAAATTTCCGCTACCTTCAAAAAGCTCCGTGGCAAAGGTCGTTTGAAAGAGTCCGATGTCAAGGAGGCTATGCGTGAGATCCGCATGGCGCTGCTGGAAGCGGATGTAAGCTACAAGGTGGTCAAGGACTTTACCAAGTCCGTCACCGAGCGGTGCGTTGGCGCCGATGTGCTGGAGTCCTTGACCCCGGCGCAGATGATCGTGAAGATCGTCAACGAAGAGCTGACCAATTTGATGGGTAGCGAGATAAAGCACATTCCTACCAATCCCAACGGTCCTACCGTGGTGATGCTGGTGGGTCTGCAGGGCGCAGGTAAGACCACCAACGGCTCCAAGCTGGCAGGTCTGATGAAGCGCCAGGGTAAGAATCCGCTGCTGGTTGCCTGCGATATCTACCGTCCCGCCGCCATCACGCAGCTGAAGGTCTGCGGTGAGAAGCTGGGCATCCCGGTGTTTGACCGGGGCACGCAGAACCCTGTGGATACTGCCAAGGAGGCGATCCTCTACGCCCGTCAGCACGGTCACGACATGGTGTTTTTGGACACCGCAGGTCGTCTGCACATCGACGAGGCGCTGATGGAGGAGCTGAAAAATATCAAGGCTACCGTCAAGCCCGACGAGATCATGCTGGTCGTGGATGCCATGACCGGTCAGGATGCGGTGAATGCCGCTCAGAGCTTCAACGAGTGGCTGGATATTGACTCTGTGATGCTGTCCAAGCTGGATGGCGATGCCAGAGGCGGTGCGGCGCTGTCTGTCCGTGCCATCACCGGCAAGCCCATCAAGTTCGCCGGTATGGGCGAAAAGCTGGAGGATATCGAGCCCTTCCATCCGGATCGGATGGCTTCCAGAATTCTGGGTATGGGCGATGTGCTGTCCCTCATCGAGAAGGCTGAAAAGGCATTTGATGCCAAGAAGGCCGCAGAGATGGAGGAAAAGCTCAAGAGCAATAAGTTTACCCTGCAGGACTACTACGATCAGCTCATTCAGCTGAAATCCATGGGCTCCATGGAAGAGATCCTGGCGCAGATGCCCGGTGGCGCAAACCTGAAGGGTGTTAAGGTGGATGAGAAGGCTATGGTCCGTACCGAGGCCATCATTCTGTCCATGACGCCCAAGGAGCGGGAAAATCCCAGCATCATCGGCGCCAGCCGTAAAAAGCGCATCGCCGCCGGTGCAGGTGTCCGGGTTGAAGAAGTCAATAAGCTGATGAAGTCCTACGATCAGATGCGCGCACTGATCCGCCAGTTCTCCGGTCCCGGTGCCGGCAGAAAAATGAAGCGGATGAAGGGCTTTGGCGGTTTCGGCGGAGGCTTCCCCGGAATGTAAACTGCTGTCATTGCCAGGAGCGAAGCGACGTGGCAAACCCCCGGTTACATGAAAGAGTATAACGATTTAGGGGATCGCCACACCAGTGTGCGCACTGGTTCGCGATGACAGACCATGCTTGTGTTCGCTGAAAGCAAATATGGCTTTGCGATATAGACAATGTAATTTTTTATGGAGGTGAATTCCCATGGTTAAGATCAGACTGAGAAGAATGGGTGCTAAAAAGGCCCCTTACTACCGTATTGTTGTTGCTGACTCCCGTTCTCCCCGTGACGGCCGCTGCATCGAGGAGATCGGCACTTACAATCCCCTGACCGAGCCCGCTACCGTTACCATCGATGCTGAGAAGGCTCAGAACTGGATCAAGAACGGCGCACAGCCCACCGACACCGTTCGCGGCCTGCTGAAGAAGGCTGGCGTACTGTAAGCCCCAAAGGAGTTATCACAATGAAAGAACTTTTGCTGTATATGGCAAAAAACCTGGTTGATAACCCCGATGCAGTCACTGTCACCGAAATCGATGATGAGGACGGCAAGGTGCTGGAGCTCCGTGTTGCCGAGGGCGACATGGGTAAGGTTATCGGCCGCCAGGGCCGGATCGCCAAGGAGATCCGTACCATTATTAAAACCGTTGCCCAGCGCACCGGTGAAAAGGTCACGGTTGAAATCGTGGATTAACGGCTTATGTGTGACGCTTTTGCGTCACGCATTTTTCGTACTTGTTTTGAAAATGATGTAAATGATTGTTTATGTGATTAGTGCTCTGCGCCCCTTGGCCCCCGCTTTTAAGAGGGGGCTGGCAAAAATCTTTGATTTTTGACTGGGGGAGTTCGGGAAAATCCTTTTTTTGCTCCCCCCGGCCTCGCTTGCGCTTCGGCCACCCCCCTCATAAATGCGGGGGGC
>JAZNRS010000129.1:0-13727 GCA_045590815.1 Faecousia sp. | reverse complement strand
GCCCTATTTCACAGGAATGTTTCGGCGGGCCGATGTGGGCATCGGCCCCTACAATACGTTTACCGAATGACCCGGATGCGCAGGACACCGTCGATGAGCTTCAAATGCTCCACAGCGGCATCGGACACCTGTGTGTCGATGTCCAGGATGGTGTAAGCGTAGTCACCCTTGCTGCGGTTCATCATGTCGGAGATGTTGATATTCTCCGCCGCAACGGTGGAAGTGAACCGGCTCAGCAGGTTAGGGATATTCCGGTGCAGGATGGTAATACGGGCGGCGGTGGTGCAGATGCCCATATCGCAGGCAGGGAAGTTGACGGAGTTGACAATGTTGCCGTTCTCTAAGTAGTTCATCACCTGCTTGACGGCCATCTTGGCGCAGTTGTCCTCGGACTCCTCAGTGGAAGCACCCAGGTGCGGAATGGCGATCACGCCCTCCATCTTGGCGGTGCGGTCGTTGGGGAAGTCGGTGATGTAGCGCTTGACCTTGCCGGACTTCAGGGCAGCCTCAATGGCATCATCATCCACCAGAGCGTCACGGGCGAAGTTCAGGATGATCACGCCGTCCTTCATCATGGCGATGGTTTCTTCGTTAATCATGCCACGGGTGCTGTCCAGCAGAGGCACATGGACGGAAATAATATCACAGGTGGAGAAAATGTCCTCACGGTTCTTCACATGGATGATGTTGCTGTCCAGACGCCATGCGGCATCCACGGAAATGTAGGGATCACAGCCATAGACTTCCATGCCCAGCTTGATGGCATTGTTGGCCAGAGGGCCGCCGATGGCACCCAGACCGATGACACCCAGCTTCTTACCCTTGATTTCGGTACCTGCGAACTTGGACTTGCCCTTTTCCACCTTCTTGGCAACGTCGCCCTCGTCCTTGATGGATTTGACCCACTCGATGCCGCCCACCACGTCACGGCTGCCCAGCAGCATACCGCACATAGCCAGCTCCACAACGCCGTTGGCATTGGCACCGGGGGTGTTGAAAACCACGATGCCCTGATCAGCACACTTATTCAGGGGGATGTTGTTGACGCCGGCACCGGCACGGGCCACGGCCAGCAAATTGGAGGGCAGTTCCATCTCATGCATCTGGGCGCTGCGAACCATAACAGCATCGGCATCGGCCAGATTCTCGGTCTTTTGATAATCCTCCGTCCACAGAGCGGTGCCCTTGGGGGAAATGGGGTTGAGATAATGAATGTTACGCATGGGTTCTCTTCTTCCTTTCAGAATTGTGCCCTGTCGGCGATGCAAGTGCATTCGTCCGCTCCGGGCGTTCATAATGATAGGGCGATTATATAACATTTCAACAAAAAAGGCAACCCCTTTTTGTGCTGAAACACAGAAAATATTCTTCCGGCAGAGAAAAATGTCCGCCGTAGCCGGAAAAATGCGGTTTTGGGGCTTTATTTTCCAGAAAGATGGGTGTATAATAAGCGCAAACGTTTCCGAGGAGGAGTATTATGAAATACGGATTTATCGGCTGCGGCAATATGGGCGGTGCTCTTGCCCGTGCCCTGCGCAAAACCACAAAGGATATTTTGATTTCCGACCCCTCGCCCCTGGCGGCGGATTTTGCGGCAGAGTTGGGCTGCACCCTGGGCACCAATGAGGAAGCTGCCAGCTGCGACCGGCTGTTTTTGGCGGTGAAGCCCCACATCGTGCAAAGTGTGCTTACGGCGCTGCGTCCGGTGCTGGCGGAGAAGAAGCCTCTGATCATTTCCATGGCGGCAGGCGTGACCATTGGACAGCTGGGCGCATGGGCAGCCTGCAAGCTGCCGATCATCCGCATCATGCCCAATACCCCGGCAGCGGTGGGCAAGGGTATGATCACCTATGATTATAACGGTTATGTGTCCGAGGCTGATCTGGCGGATTTCTTAAATGATATGCGCCATGCAGGGCAGTTTGACCGACTGGACGAAAAACTGATGGACGTGGCGACGGCGGTTGCCGGCTGCGGTCCTGCCTATATGTACATGATGATCGAGGCCATGGCGGACGGTGCCGTTGCCTGCGGTCTGCCCCGGGACAAGGCGATGAAGTACGCCGCCGCCACCATGGCAGGTGCAGCGGAAATGGTCCTGCAGACAGGCGCACACCCCGGTGCGCTGAAGGATGCGGTGTGTTCTCCCGGCGGCAGCACCATCGCCGGTGTGCG
Source organism: Faecousia sp. (assembly GCA_045590815.1). GTDB lineage: Bacteria > Bacillota > Clostridia > Oscillospirales > Oscillospiraceae > Faecousia. The sequence goes on along the minus strand of JAZNRS010000129.1, from coordinate 11,552 downwards.
CACTTTGGAGGAGCACGGCTTCCGTGGTGCGGTCATCGATTGTGTTACCGATGCCTATAACCGTACCCAGGAGCTTGGAAAATAACAGCAAACCCCCTCCACCGGAGGGGGTTCGTGCTTGTAGAGAGGTAAAAGATTGAATATATTAGCATCGCCATCGTAGGGCGGGGTCATGACCCCGCCGACCACGTTGGGCAATTGCTTTGATAAATCGGTGTGAAATGTAGGTTTTTGCAACATTTTTCCTGCTCATTCCTGTTATGTTGCGGCGGGGTCATGACCCCGCCCTACGAAGATAAATAATCATTTACGGCAAAATTATTCTGCACCCTGCAAGTCCAGCAGCTCGATGATCTGCTGTCCCCGGAGGGTCAGCGCCATGCTGCCTTGAATGGGGTAGGCGGCGTAACGGGGTAAATCGGTATTTGACAGCGGACGGTCAAAATCCAGGGAGATCAGCCCCTTTTTCTCCAGGCATTGGAGGATCAAAGAATATTCATCCAAGCTGTGAGCATCCCCCTCCAGATACATGGGCGCAGGATCCGCTGCGGTACGGGCGATGGGCAGAAAGGGGATCTGTGCCAGGGTATCCAAAATTTCCAGCTCCCCGGCTGTGAGGGTAAGGCTGCGGTCACAGCCGCCGCAGCTGCCGCAATTGGTGCAATCGTGCATGGTGGAACCTCCAACGTTTTTTGCATCATAGCAGGGAATCCGTGCCGCGTCAAGGTTGATTTCTTCTCAAAATAAGATATACTAGAAGTTAGAAAATATACGTCTGTCGTCCTGTTGTGCAATGGAACGCGTAGATTCTTCGACTCGCTACGCTCGCTCAGAATGACATACGCCTTAGGGGAGTGTAATATGATTTCCAGAGAGATATGTGCGCAGGTGCTGCAAAAGGCGCTGTCCACCGGCGGCGATTTTGCGGAGCTGTTTGTGGAGCGCACCGTAAACCACAGCATCCACATGGTGAAGAATCAAGTGGATTCCATCAATGATAAAGTTATTTCCGGCGCTGCGGTGCGGGTGTACAAGGGTCTGCGCAGCGTCATGACCACCACCATCGACAAAAGCCCGGAGGGGCTTCTGCGCTGTGCCGAAAAGGCGGCGGAGGCTTTGGGACAGGGGAACGCACCCATGCAGATCGTTTTGGGTCAGAGCCCCGTCATTGATCTGCATCCGTTTTCCGTGGATCCACGGCAGGTGGGCAACCGGGAGAAGATCGACCTGCTAAAGACCGGTTATTTTGCCGCCGCAGACTACCATGAGGCGGTGCGCCAGGTTACGGGTAATTTCTCCGATGTGGACAGAAATATCCTCATCGCCAATTCTGAGGGGGTGTACACCCAGGATCGGACGGTGCGCAACCGCATGGCGATCAGCGCCGTGGCGGAGGTGGACGGGCAGACCCAGACCGGCGGTCACGATGCCGGTCGGCGGATGGGACTGGAGATGTTCGATACCATCGACCCGAAAACCATCGGTACCGAGGCTGCCCGGAAGGCGGTGACCATGGCTGGGGCGGCGTACTGCCCTGCGATGGTGGCGCCGGTTGCCATTGAAAAAGGTTTCGGCGGTGTCATTTTTCACGAGGCCTGCGGACACTCCCTGGAGGCGGCGTTTGTGGCATACGGGCGGAGCCAGTTTGTGGACAAATTGGGGCAGCAGATCGCCAATCCCAAGCTGACAGCCATCGATGACGGCACCATCCCCAACGCCTGGGGCTCTATGAATACCGACAATGAGGGTACCCCGGCACAGAAAAATGTGCTCATCGAAAAGGGCGTTCTGCGGTCGTATATGATCGACCGGTTCAACGGGCGGCGTATGGGCATGCCCTCCACGGGCAACGCCCGCCGGCAGAGCTATTCCCACACCCCCACCGCCCGAATGACCAACACCTACATCGCTCCCGGCAAGGATCGGGAGGCGGATATCATCGGCTCCATCGAATACGGTCTTTACGCCAAGGAAATGGGTGGCGGAAGTGTCAATCCTGTGACCGGCGAATTCAATTTTGCGGTGAGCGAGGGCTATCTGATCCGCAACGGCGAGATTTGCGAGCCGGTGCGAGGGGCAAGCCTGGTGGGCAAGGGCTCGGAGGTGCTGCACAAGATCGACATGGTGGGCACAGAGCTGGACATGGGGCAGGGCATCTGCGGTGCCTCCAGCGGTCACATCCCCACCAATGTGGGACAACCCATGATCCGGGTGTCCGCCATCACCATTGGCGGAAGATAAGGAGTTGCCATGGAATTTACAGAGTTTAAGAAGCTGGTCATCGCCCGATGCGAGGCGCTGGGGATCGATGAATATGAGCTGTATTACGAATCGGAGGAATCCACCACAGTGGGGGTATTCCAGCAGGAAGTCAACCAATTTGCCGGCTCAGTGGAGGGCGGCGTGTGTTTTCGGTGCATTTCCGACGGAAAAATGGGGTACGCCTCTACCGAGGAGCTGAGCGCTGAGCAGGCGGAAAGCATCGTTTCCCGGGCGGTGGAAAATGCGGCGTTTTTGGAATCAGAGGAGGCGGTTTTTTTGGGCGAGGGGGGACAAAATTACCTGCCTGTGGAGCCTGCCATCTTCCCGATGCCGGAAACCGCCCAACTGATCGAAACCGCACTGGCTGCCCAGAAGACACTGTATGGTTTGAGCGATACGGTAGCCGATGGCAGCACCACCCGGGCGTTTGCCATGCGGGGCGCATTGGCGATCTATAATTCCCAGGGGTTGGATTTGAGTTATGTAAACCAATTGTCCGGAATCACCATGTCCGCCATGGTGCAGGTCGGGACGGAGAAGGCGTCCGATGCCCAAATTCGGGTGGGAGATCTGACCCGGATCGACTACCGTGCCCAGGCGGAAAAGGCGATCGCCGAGGCCACCGCCAAGCTGGGGGGCGTGACACCTGCCACCCGGGTCTGCCCGGTGGTGTTCGACCCCAAGGCCATGTCCAGCCTGCTGGAAACTTTTTCTCCCGTTTTTTCCGCCGAGCGGACCCAAAAGGGACTGTCCTCCCTGGCGGGGAAGGAGGGGGAGCGGATCGCTGCGGAATGCGTCACCATCGTTGACGACCCCATGCACCCGGAGAATCTGTTCCGCAGAAATTTCGACAGTGAGGGAAGTCCTGCTTATCGGAAGAACGTGGTGGAAAACGGCGTACTGAAGACCCTTTTACATAATCTGAAGACCGCCCACACCGCCGGGGTGAAAACCACTGGCAACGCCTCCAAGGGCGGCTATGCCGGCACCGTATCCGTCCAGCCCTACACCATGCATCTCGCCCCGGGACAAAGCAGCCGGGAAGAGCTACTGAAGCAGGCGTTCGACGGGGTGTATATCGATCATGTCACGGGTCTCCACGCCGGTGCCAATGCGGTGACCGGAGATTTTTCCCTGCAAAGCGGCGGATATCTCATTGAAAACGGTCGGCTGACAGAGCGGATCAGCGCCTTTACGGTGGCGGGAAATTTCTACGAGCTGCTGAAAAATATCCGTGCCGTGGCGGATGATGTGACGCTGCCTGCGCCGGTGGGGAAGACCACCTTTGGAGCGCCCTCGGTGCTGGTGGAGGGGCTGAGTATCGCCGGAACGTAAAAGGGCGGAAAATTCAACGTTCAATTATCATATTTTGAAAAAAACGCTGAAAAACAGGAAAATAAAGAAAGAAAATGCAAGTCTTGCTTGCGTTTTCTTTTTTTATATGGTAGAATGTTATAGAATATTTAGTTTTCTCACTGAGAGGTGCGGAAAAGAAAGAAAAGGAGGACAAGGAATGCTGAAAAAGATTCTTTCCCTGGTACTGTGCCTTGCGATGGTGCTAAGCTTTGCGACACCGATTTTTGCGGCTGAGCAGGCATCCAATGACACAGAAGTGCTGGAAAACTACGAGTGGTCCAGCGAAGATGTAAGCGACGAAAAGGGTTCTGCCTTTGGCGAGGCGGAGGAAGAGGAGGAGTCCGGACTTCCGGCTCTGGATCCCTCGGCCTGTACCTGCTCTGCAGGTGACGCGGGGCTAAGTAATCACTCCGACGGCTGCGCCAGAAAGGAGTACTACCAGAATGTGTGCACCGAAGACGCAGAAAGACTCTACGTCTATCTGGATCGCATGACGGAAGAGGACCGCATGTATCTGGTTCAGTACATGGATCAGCACCATGAGGATACCCTGGCGGAGCTGCGGGCCATGTGGTCCGAGGCGGAAAACGGTCTTGCGGACGTTCTGGGCAACGCATCCATCACTGTGGATGGCACCACCGTCAGCACCAACCGTGTGCCCGAGGGCAGCCAGCTGCAGGTGAGCGACGCATCCGATGCCATGCAGGCTGTTGTGGACAAGGTGGCTGCTGAGCAGGGCGAAACCGAAGCTCCGCTGTTCAGCCTGGACATTTCCGTCCGGGATGCCAATGGCGAGGACTGGCAGCCCAAGGAAGAGGGCACCACTGTCTATCTGAAGCTGGATGGCGTGGAGCTGCCCAAGTGGACCCGTCTGGTCATTGTCCACGTGGATGACGATGGCAATTCCAGTCTGATCGACGCCATGGTAAACGAGGATGGCGCTATTGAGTTCCGCACCAATGGCTTCTCTACCTTTGCCGGTTTTACCGTTGATTTCGAGTACGGCGCCATCTACCACTCCATCAACGGCTATGATGAGATCCTGCTGTCGGATCTGTTTGATCAGCTGAAGATGCCTCTGGATATCACTAACGTCGCCACCGTCACCTTCACGGATTACAGCCTGATCTCCGTGGAGCAGGTGGAGAACGATTGGCTGCTGACCTCTTTGAAGGCGTTCAATACCTATGAGGTTCTGACCATCACCATGGACGATGGCAGCATTTATCCCATCAACGTTACCGACTATTCCTACGAAAACGGCACGAAGACTCCCGATATCAGTATCGGTGCCGAAAGCGGCGATTTCTATGATAGTGACGACAACCGGATCTGTTCCTGGTATGGCGGCACGTCGGGTCATGCTTATAAGTCGAACGGTAGCGGCAATGCGGATGGCTGGAGCGATTCCAAGTTCATCTACGTTTCCGGCAGCGGCGATTTCCTGATCCAGCTGCTGGACTATCAGTTCTCTGATGACAAGAGCGCAACCAGACTGAACTTTGATGTTAAGGGTATTCGCGTGTATAATGGCGCGCATCTTACCCTTGCGGTCAGAAGTGTCAGTGATTACCCCATAAAAGCCAACAGAGAAACATTTGCGCTTCGTTCCGCATCGGGTCAGAAACAGCACCTGGTGGAAGTGGATAAAGGTTCCTTGACTCTTGAAGGCCATAAGAGATCGGACGGCTCCATTGTCCAGCTGGTTCTCAACGGCCGTGACGGCAATGGCCACGACGCTGCCTTGGTCTACCTTGGTGAAGGCTGCACCAGCTTTGAGGCCACTTATGTGAAGTTCGAAAACACCACCGGCGGTGGCGTGGCTTGTATTGCTACAGAAATGAATCTTCTGAAGATGACCGAGTGCACTGTAGGCGGTTCCTGTGACAGAGCCGGTCGCGGCGGCGTGCTTTACGTCCATGAAGCCCCCAAGGAAAGCGGTGCTTCTACATATACGGAGATTAAGAAGCTGGTCATTAAGAACTGTAATTTCGCCAGCTCCGATGCAACCAATGGCAGCGGCGGCGCGGTAGCCCTCTTCGGTAAGATCTACAACGTTCAGATAACGGGTACCACATTCTCCAAGACCACGGCCAGCACCGGTGGCGGTGCCATTGCTGTGGGCGCTTCGGTGGGTATGCTCAATATTGAAAACTGTACCTTCTCCAATTGTACCGCCAAGGATAACGGCGGCGCTATTTGGATCACCTCGGTGAAAATGGACTCTGTGACCCACACCGGAACATATGTAGCCAGCTATTCCCGTGTCAACTATGTGAAGATCAAGGGCTGTACCTTTACCGGCTGTCAGGCACTGGACGACTTGGACACGACTGACGACAGTGTCGGCGGTGCCATTGCCTTTGGTGCACAGATCGCCAAGGTGGATATTATCGATACCGACTTCACCAACTGCTTCAGCGGCGGCGAAATACAGAATACCGGCGGTGGCGCCATTTCCTTCGGCTACGCCAATCTGCCGGCAAACTTCAAGGCTTCTGATGATGGCGGCGAGTATTTCTGGACTTCTGCCATGACCTGGGACGATACCAATGGCGACGGCGTGGTCAATAATGATGACGAATACGGCTGCGCCCGCAGAGGCGCGACCTATGTGTGGACCAGCACCAATGATGACGGCTCCACCAAAAACACCGAAAGAACCACCATCGGCGCAGTTACCATTTCCGAGAGCTGCACCTTTACGGGTTGTACCGGTAAGTTCCTGGGCGGTGCGATCCTTGTGCGAAGCGGCTGCTGCCTGGACGCTCTGAGTGTTACGGGCGCTGTGATCGACGGCTGTAAGACCGGCGTGCAGGGCAGTGCAGTTCTGTTTAACAACTGTATTGTGGACGATGTGACTTTTGATGGCTGCACCATTAAGAATTGCAGTTACCTGACTGATTTCTTTGTGGATAACTCTCCCGGCGGCACCCTGCGTACCACCGGTCCCACCACCATCAAGCTGACCGTTACGAATTGCGACTTTGAGAACAACTATAGTATCACCGGCGGTGGCGGCATCTACTGGAACGCGGCTAATCTCCGTACTTCTCCCACCAGCGGCAATGCCAAGGTCAATGTCCGATGCGATATCAGCGGCTGTACCTTTACCGGTAATGAAGCGGGCGACGGCCATGGTGGCGGCGTGTTCTGCGAAGCGATCATGACCGTTACCGGCTGTACCTTTGACGGCAACAAGGCTAAGAACCTGGGCGGCGGTATTGCCCTGGTGGTCTACGCCAACGATGCCCGTATGATGGCCGATGGCGAAACCACCGACCTGACCCTTGACCCCACCACGGAGATCAAGAACAATACGGCGCAAAACGGCGGTGGCGTTGCTCTGAGAGCCAACGCAACTCCTGCTATCCCCAATGACAAGGCCTATGCCCATACGGTCAAGTTCCAGCTCAACGGCGCATCCATCCATGATAATACCGCATCGGAATGCGGCGGCGGCGTTTACTTCCGTTCCCAGACCCATGCGGATGCAGGTGACCAGGCTGAGGTCGACCGCTTCACCAAGCTGATCACCATTGACAACGGTAAGATCTACAACAACCACGCCCAAAACGGCGGCGGTATTGGTATGGAAAGCCGTGAAAACACTACCATCCAGATATCTGAAGGTGAAATTTACAGCAATACCGCCAAGAGAGCCGGCGGCGGTGTGTATCTGGCAGGCTTGAATGCAACCTGCTCCATCACCGGTGGTACCATCGGCGGCAGCACAGAAAAGGCCAATCTGGCTACCTGGGGCGGCGGCATCGCCGTCACCGGCGGTTCCTCCATCTCCATGGCTCCCGGCACCGATGCTGAGGGTAACGAAACCTTCGGCGTTATCTCCTACAACAGCGTCAGCAACAGAACCACCGGCACCAATTCCGCCAACAACTATCCCCAGGGCGGTGGTGTGTGGCTGGATCATACTTCTTCTGCTGATGCTGTCCCCAACACCATTACCATCGATCGCGGTGTGATCGAATACAACTCTACCCCCGGCGGCAACAGTGGCAACGGCGGCGGCGTGTTCGTCGGTCAGCTGGGTGAGTTCACCATCAACGGCGGTGACATCCGGAATAATACCGCAGGCAGCGCCTGGGGCGGCGGTATCTTTGTGTATTATAAGGGTACTGCTTTCGTCAACGGCGGTACGATCTCCAATAATACGGCAGGTGCCGGCGGCGGTATTGCGCTGCAGTACAGCTATGCAAACATCTACATCAATGACGGTACGATTTCCAACAATACCGCTACCAGCGGCAGCGGCGGTGGCATCTTTGCCACCGGTGGTCCCTACGTCCGCATTTCCGGTGGTACCCTGACCGGCAACCATGCTACCGCGACTGCTACCGGCGACGGCAACGGCGGCGCGATCTGCCTGCTGGGCGGTTCCGCTATCAATATCCTGGGCGGTGACATCACCGGCAACGATGCCTACTGGTATGGCGGCGGCATTTATGCTGATAATGCGGTGGATTTCACCATTTTGGTCGATGCCGAAACCGGTGAAGAGATCATCGGCGAAGTTCCCGAGGGCGTAACCACCGAGGAGAAGACCCTCACCGGTGTCTATGTTTCCGGCGGTGACATCACCGATAACGAGGCCAAGCACGGCAACGGCGGCGGCGTCCATGTGTACAACAGCACCACCGCTACCATCGCCGGCGGTAACATCCAGAGAAATATGGCTCCCGAGGCTCTGGGCGGCGGCGTTCACGCCTACCAGGACAGCTCCGTTACCATCACCGGCGGTTCTATTGATAACAATAGCGCCCTGGGCGGCGGCGGTCTGTCTGCTGAGGCGAATTCTATCATCATCGTGGACGGCGGTTCCATCGACACCAACACCGCTCAGCGCGGCGGCGGTATCTACGTTTCCACCGGCGCTGAGCTGGAGGTCAAGGGCGGCTTCATTATCAATAATACCGCCACCGGCACTCCCGCAAGCGCAACCACCGGCTACAAAAAGAATACCGAGCTGGCCGGTGCAGGCGGCGGCATCTACGTTGTGGACGGCAAGTCTGCCGATGATCGCAGCGTGTTCACCCTGTCCGGCAGCAACATCGGTATTTACAACAATACCGCTACCTTTGCCGCAGACGACGTGTTCGCCAACGGTAACTACACCAAGCTGAATGTGCCCCTGGTCATCGACATGAACCTCACCGGCTACGGCTCCAAGGCTGAGGGCTGGTTCGAGGACTATGCCACGAATGACTCCGGCTACGCAAACGGTCTGAACCTGAAGCCCAGCAGCTTCTCCGTGGTTCGTTACAAGAGCTCTACTTTGTACCGGGTGGAGATCGGTACCAATTCCTCCAACGTGCTCCTGGCAAACGTTGCCGATGAGTACGTCTGCATGACCTTGGGTATGACCGGTGCCGTTCCCGATGTGATCGTGTTCGACTTCGGTATTCCCGTGGACGTGGAGGTTATGGGCAACGACCTGACCATCAACAGCTCCAACGCCACCATCGCAGGTATGAGCTTCAGCGCTCCCACCCTGGACACCGGCAAGACCTACAGTACCAAGCTCAGTGAAGGCTTCGTCATGACCCTGACGGATGAGGCCGGTCGCTACGTCATCAAGGCAAACGGCGCCAATGTGCTGTTCTCCTTGCTGAACATGGAGCTGAATCAGCCCGTCACCCTTTACTATGCGGTTGAGTACACCGGCGGCGGCAGCCCCAGATACTACTACACCACTTTGACCATCATTCCCGCTACCTCCATCTACTACGAGGATAACTTCGCTACCTTCATCAAGGGCGATGAGCAGGCAGATGCTGCGGATACCCGCATCCCCGTGATGGTGGAGATCCCTGGCGACTGGAGCGGTCAGGATGTGTATCTGTATTCCTGGAATGCCTCTGGCAATGAGTATTCCCAGTGGCCCGGCACCCCGCTGCAGAAGACTGCAGAGGGCTGGTTCTTCGGCTATGTGCCTCAGGATTGCGCCGGTGTCGTTGTTAACAACGGCAAATTGAAGAGTGATTCTACCGGTATGCAGACAGTGGATATTGCCATTAACGGTGATTCCGAATGTCAGTGGATCAGCATTGCTAATTATCGCGATGTGGATGATCAAACTTATGTTGCACTGCCTTACGTTGATCCGTCCACAGATTCCGATAAGGTGCCGCTGGTTGTCAGAATCCCCAGTACCTGGACAACTGTAAAGGCTCACCATTGGAATACAGGCGGTAGCGGTGGTACCACATGGCCTGGTGAGTCTATGATAGCGCTGGGCAATGATTGGTACTATCTGTACGTTGACAAGACGCATGATGGTCTGGTTCTGAACAATAACGCAGAAGAGCAGACGATTGATCTTGATATTTCTGAAAACAGATGGGTTGTCGTAGGCGAGCACAATGGCAATGGTAAAGGCTTCACGGCTATGCAGTGGTCTGAACCGGAGCGGCCTGATCTGCCCGACACTTACACTGTCCATGTGAAGCTTCCCTCCGGTTGGAACGGCGGCTACATTTGGGCATGGGGTGTCACCGACGCATCCCAGAAGTTCCCCGGCGAGGCGCTGACCTCCGAGGGTAGCGGCTGGTACAAGGCTGAGGTCCCCACCTTCGCCAAGAGCTATCTGTTTGTTAAGAGCACTGCCGACGGCGCACCTCAGAGCTATGATATCCTGGGCACCGGCATGGAGCAGTGGGTCATCATGGACGGCACCACCGTCAGCAACAAGCTCACCGTGAAGGAATACAACTTCGCTCCCGACAGCTACCCTGTCACCGACGGCTGGATCCGTGAGGGTGTTACCTCCGATGCCACCCAGGACGAGAACCGTCCCGGCGTGGATCCCGATGCCGTTTACGGTTACGACAGCAATTACAGCGGCATGACCACCTATTCCTACGGTTCTGCCATGAAGACCACCGTCAGCCAGGGCAATTATGCATCCGTGAAGTTCTCCTTCTGGGGCACCGGCTTCGACGTGATCAGCATGACCAGCAATCAGACTGGTACCATCGTGGTCAAGGTCACCGATGCCGATGGCAAGTATGTGGCAAACTACCTGGTGGACACCTATTATGGCTACAGCTACAACAATGGCAAGTGGGAGGTCAGCACCAGCACGGCTGCCAACCCCCTGTACCAGATCCCCGTGATCAAGCTGGATCTGGGCGACTACGGTTACTACAATGTGGAGATCGTGGCTTCCTACGGCGCTCTGTTCGATCACAATAAGGATGGCAGCTACGACTTCTACATGGATGCGATCCGGATCTATAATCCCGTTGGCGACGACAGTGCCAACGACGCATACATTGCGGACAACGAGTACCTGCCCACCTACCAGGAGATCCGTAACAAGCTGATCGGCCTGGAGACCTTCGGTTCTCTGACCGGCGATGAGACCATCAACGGCGCCGTTTATATCGACGGCTTCGCCAGCGGTACCATCGCTGACTACGAGAATTACGGTCCCAACAACGAGGTCTACCTGCAGAACGGTCAAGCCATCGTGTTCGACCTGCTGGGTGAGAACCTGGGCAGCGCGCAGCTTGGCATGAAGAGTAATGGCACCGCTCGTGTGACCGTGTACGGTCTGAAGGACGGCGTCAAGACCGTTGCCTTTGAAAACAAGCAGATCGCAACGGCCACCGAGCTGTACTACGCCATTACTTCTCTGATCGGTCAGACCATCGTGATCAAGAACGTTGGCGGCGATATCCTCTCTCTGACCAACCTGAAGACCACCGCAGCTGTGAACCAGGCTGCCGATACCGGTGACGCTGAGATTATTGTCAGCTATTCCGGCGTGAGCATGGCTCTGCTGTCCCTGGAGGGTGAGAAGGATCCCATCGTGACTCCCGGCGTCATCGCGCCTCAGTCCGCAACGCTGACCTACGAGGACGAGATCCTGCTGAACATCTACTTCACCCTGGATAACATCGAGGCTTCCGAGC
>JAZNRS010000128.1:0-3594 GCA_045590815.1 Faecousia sp. | reverse complement strand
TTGCTGGGTCAGGGTTTCCCCCATTGCCCAATATTCCCCACTGCTGCCTCCCGTAGGAGTCTGGGCCGTATCTCAGTCCCAATGTGGCCGTTCATCCTCTCAGACCGGCTACTGATCGTCGCCATGGTGGGCCGTTACCCCGCCATCTAGCTAATCAGACGCGAGACCATCTCTCAGCACATAAAGCTTTGACTTCTGTATCATGCGATACTAAAGTGTTATGCGGTATTAGCAGTCGTTTCCAACTGTTGTCCCCCACTGAGAGGCAGGTTTCTCACGCGTTACTCACCCGTTCGCCACTAAAGTAAAAACCGAAATCTTTACTTCCGTTCGACTTGCATGTGTTAGGCACGCCGCCAGCGTTCGTCCTGAGCCAGGATCAAACTCTCAAAAAATTGTATCTTAAAGCCGAAGCTCTAAAATCAAGTTTTTGAATAATTTGCTTCTAGCAATATTACTCAAGAATTTTCGTTGGCTGTTAATTCGATTTCAAAAACCGATTTCTTAAACAATCCATATAATTGTCCAAGGTGTTTTATAGTTCGTCTTTGCGTTATTCAATTTACAAGGTACAGAACTGTTAGCTCGTAGCTAACTTTTATATGATAACAGACGTACTTCTTTTTGTCAAGAGGTTTTTCTTGATTTTTTGAAGTTTTTCTGTTTTGCTATCCTCCCGGCGAGCCGTTCATCAGACAGCTTGCATATTCTAGCATGGGTGAACAGAAATGTCAAGCACTATTTTTCATTTTTTCCAATTTTTTATCGGGGCGAAATATTGGCGCAAATGTCGCTCAGCGCGCCTGCCACATCCGCCGGTGCGTTGGTCAAATCCCCAAGGCTGACCATGCCGCAAAGCTTGCCGTTTTCCATCACCGGCAGGCGGCGAACCTGCCGGGCGCCCATCATACTGGCGGCGATACCGGCATCCGTATCCGGGCGGACGGAGATCACAGTCCCGGACATGACTTCCTTGACCTGGGTATTGGACGGCAGCCGCCCAGAGGCAAGGCATCTGGTCACCAGATCCCGGTCAGTGACCATGCCGCAGACCTTCCCGTCAGCGCCGCACACGGGCATAGCGCCTATATTATAATGTGCAAGGGTTCGGGCGGCGACTTCCACCGTTTCCTCCGGGCGGATGCGCACCACCGGCGTGGTCATGACTTCTCGTACTTTCACAAGGCTTCCTCCTATTAACTGTCATTGCGAGGCGGGGCGTATGCCCCGACGTGGCAATCCCCTGCGGCAATGCGTAAATCTGAGGGGATTCCTCACTGGCTTGGAATGACATCTTAATTATAGAAGGATTATGTCCTTGTCTTGCTGGAAATATACAGAAATTTTTGCTATATTATATGTAAGAATTATGGTGCAGTTGGTGTCTATATAGATAGAAGGAGGTGAGCGGATGGAAGACCATCAAATTATGGCGTTATTATGGCACCGGGCTGAGAATGCCATTTCGGTACTGGCGGAGAAATTTGGGCGGCGACTGCATAGTCTTGCGATGAATTTCTTGAAGAATTCCCAGGATGCGGAGGAATGCGTCAACGACACTTATCTCGCCGTTTGGAATGCCATCCCTCCGGCGCAGCCGGAGCATCTGTCCGCTTACGTCTACCGGACAGCCAGGAACATCGCCCTGAACAAGCTGCGAAGCAACCAAAAGAGTGCCGCCGAGCTGTCGTTGGACGAGCTGGCCGGGTGCATCCCGGCACCCTGTCTGGAGGATGGGCGGGCTTTGGGACAGGCTATTGACCGTTGGCTCAGCACCCAAAACGCCGCCAACCGGGCGATCTTTCTGCGGCGGTACTGGTTCGGCGACAGCGTAAAGACCATTGCGCAGGATTTGAAGATGACTGAAAGCGCCGTTTCCGTCCGACTCAGCAGAATGCGCAGCCAATTGAAAGCCTATCTCATTAAGGAGGGATACTATGAATGAAGAACTGAACAAAGCCATGGAGCAAATCAGCGGTAAGCACCTTGCCGAGGCTATGACGTTTCGGAAAAAGCGCCGCCCCTACTGGATCGGTGCCGTTGCGGCGGTTTTGGCTGTTGCGATTTTGGCAGGTATTTTCTGGCGTCCCGGCAATCCCCCGGCAGATATTCCCACATCACGTCCCACCATTCAGGGCACGCCCCATGTGAATATCGCCACCCCCGGGGATATCCAATCTCCAGGCACACTGCAACTGACTCACCTGGTGGCAAGCCCTGCGTATCCGGAGATGGTCCCCTGCCCCAACTACGCCGACTACAGTGACTACACCGCATATGACAACGATCTGACCAAATGGGAAATGGGCAAATGGAAGCAATACAACCAGCCCGACGGCTACGCCGACAGCCTGGACAGCTTTTTCAAGGACAGTATGCGGGAATTTCTCACCGGGGACGAAAACCAAGCCTATTCTCCCCTGAATGTGTATCTGGCGCTGGCGATGCTGGCGGAAGCCACCGAGGGAAATTCCCGGCAGCAGCTTCTGAGTTTGTTGGGCGCAGATTCCATCGAAGCCTTGAGAACCCAGGCCGATCACGTTTGGAACGCCCACTACTGCAACGACGGTCAGACCACCAGCCTGCTTGCCAATTCTCTTTGGCTGGATGAGCGATACGAATTCAAGGAAAGCGGCGTGCAGACGCTGGCAGACAGCTACTTCGCCAGTGTGTTCCAGGGAGATCTGGGCAGCGAGGCAGTGGACGAGGATCTGCGCGCATGGATCAACGCCCAGACCGGCGGGCTTCTCAAAGAGCAGGCGCAAAATCTGAAGCTGGGCAAGGACGCAGTTTTCGCCTTGGCATCCACCGCTTACTTCAGCGCCGGATGGGACAGCGAATTTTCCACCAGCAAAACCGCAGAGGGTATCTTCCACTGCATGGATGCGGATCTCACCACCGAATTTATGAACCAAACCATCACCTTCGGCACGTATTATCGAGGCGAGGATTTCGGTGCGTTGCGGCTGGCGCTCACCGGTGACAATGCCATGTGGCTGATCCTGCCGGACGAGGGTAAGACCGTAACGGAGGTACTGGCCGGTGAGGAATACTGGGAAATGACGCAAAACCCCGGCGGTTGGCAAAACAAAAAGGTGCTGACTGTCCATCTGAGCCTACCGAAATTCGACATCAGCAATCAGGCGGATTTGATCTCCGGGATGAAAAATCTGGGTGTGACGGATGTTTTCGATCCCGACACCGCCGATTTCACCGCGCTTACGGATGCTCAAAATTTGGCTGTGGGTAAGATCGACCATGCCGCACGGGTAGCTATCGATGAAGAGGGCGTCATTGCCGCCGCCTATACCGTTATTACCATGTACGGCACCGCAGCACCTGAGTTACCGGAGGAAGAAATCGACTTCATTCTGGATCGGCCGTTCCTGTTTATGGTGACCAGCCGGGATCAGCTCCCCCTGTTCGCCGGTGTGGTGGAGCAGCCGTGATGCGGTAACTGATTGTTTAGCGAAGTAACGCACCGCACCCCTTGGCCCCCGCTTTTAAGAGGGGGCTGGCAAAAATCTTTGATTTTTGACTGGGGGAGTTCGGGAAAATCCTATTTTTACTCCCCCCGGCCTCGCTTGCGCTTCG
>JAZNRS010000127.1:0-21404 GCA_045590815.1 Faecousia sp. | reverse complement strand
TTGGCTACAATTTCGCCTTCTTCCACATCACTGTAAGCATTGAACACCTCGATAGGTTCTCCCTTCGATTTCTCCGAATAGACAGCCTTCCGAATCTGTTCATGATTCTTCTCAATCAGGCTGTTGGCTGCCTGTACAATGATTTGAGTAGAGCGGTAATTCTGCTCCAACTTGAACAGCTTAGCCCCTTGATAGACTTTCGTAAACTTCAGAATGTTGTCAATATTGGCACCACGAAAAGAGTAGATACTCTGTGCATCATCCCCTACTACACACACCTTCTGATTTTCTTGCGTCAACTGAAGGACGATGCTATGTTGGGCAAAATTCGTGTCTTGGTACTCGTCCACCAACACATAACGGAACTTTCGCTGATAGTAGCTGCGCACATCCTCGTGCTCCTGCAGGAGCTTAACAGTGAGGAAAATGATATCATCAAAATCCACCGCATTGTTTTCTTTCAGCCGGGTTTGGTATTTTTTATAGGCTCGGGCGATGTGCAAGGCACGAATATCGCCACTGGCTTCTGCCCGTTTGAGCATCCGGTCGGGGGTGACAAAACGGTCCTTTTCCCGGCTGACAGCACCAAGAACGTACTTTGCCGGGAAGGTTTTGTCGTCCAAACCCATGTCCTTGATGATCTCTTTCATGATCCGCTCGGAATCGGCGGTGTCATAGATGGTAAACTGACCGGTGTAACCCAGTCGTTCAATGTTGCGCCGCAGGATCCGACAGCAAGCTGAATGGAAGGTCATGGCCCAAACATCCTCAGCCTGGGGTCCCAGGATGCGCCCCAAGCGCTCTTTCAGCTCGTTGGCAGCCTTGTTGGTAAAGGTAATGGCAATGATACTCCAGGGAGCAGCCGGCTCCACGGCGCACAGCCAATCCGCACGCTGAATATCGTACTCCGTCATGGGATCGGGGAGATTTTCCAAGAAATCCAGATCTTCCTCCGTCACATGATCCGGGATCAGATTAGAATCGCTGGCTTTGCCGAATCGGATCAGATTGGCGATCCGATTGATCAGCACGGTAGTCTTACCGCTGCCAGCACCGGCAAGGAGCAGCAAAGGTCCCTCGGTGGTCATTACCGCCTGGCGCTGCATTTCGTTTAGATTTTGAAATTGAGAAGCGATATATTTGCGCCGTGCGGCGAGAAATCGCTGGTCGAAATTTGTCGTCATAGTCGCACCTGTCTTTATCGTAGTGGCTCTATTTTACTCTATTTAAGTCGAAAGGTAAAGGGTTATTTCAGAAAAAAGAAATGTCATTCCGAGCCAGTGACATCGGTCACTGGTTCGCAATGACATTTATTTATAGGTCACTGTGCATATATTCCCGCAATCTGAAAAGGGCTTTTTTCTCGATCCGGGAAACCTGCACTTGGCTGACCGACAGTACCTTTGCGATCCGATCCTGGGTCAAGGCATGAAAATACCGCAAATTGATCACCATCGCTTCCCTTTCCGGCAGCTTTTCAATGGCCTGCCGCAGAGCGATGCGTTCCAGCATATTTTCTTCCGTTTGGGTGTCCGCAAGGATGTTTTCCAGGGAAAAACCGTCATCACCGATGGCTCGGTGAATGGATTCCGGTCCTGCGGTGGCGGTTTCCGCCATGGCGATCTCTTCGGCCGTCAACCCCGTCTGCCGGGAAATTTCCTGCAAGGTGGGTTCCCGACCAAGTTCCCCAGTCAAATGGGCACGCATGGACTTGATAGCGGCGGATTGTTCTTTCAGCGTTCGGGATACCTTGATCGCACCGTCATCCCGCAAAAAACGTCGTATTTCCCCGGCGATCTTCGGCACCGCATAGGTGGAAAACTGGGTGCCAAACTCCGTATCGAAGCCTTCGATGGCCTTCAAAAAGCCCAGGCACCCCAGTTGATAGAGATCCTCTGTTTCCGTACCTCTGCCGATGAATCGCCGTGCCACCGACCAAATCAGCCCGGAATTCTCCGTGATCAGCTGTTCTCCTGCCGCCTTGTCCCCTGCCTGGGCACGGCGGATCAATTCCTCCGTGGTACTCATTTTCTCCGCTGGAGCTTCCGGCGCATATGTACCGTAGTGCCCTTGCCCGGTATGGAGGTAATATCCAAATTGGTCATAAAGCTTTCCATAATGGTAAAGCCCATGCCGCTGCGCTCGTTTCCGCCGGTGGTGAACATGGGCTTTCTTGCCTGCTCCACGTCCGGGATGCCCACTCCACGGTCCTTGATCACGATATCCAGGATCTGACCCTTCAGAATACGGCAGCGGAGGGTTACCGTGCCCAATTCATTAGGATAGGCATGGACGATGGCATTGGTCACCGCCTCGGATACCGCCGTGCGGATGTCCCCCAGTTCCTCCAGGGTGGGATCCAACTGTGCCGCAAAGCACGCCACCGCCGACCGGGCAAAGCCCTCGTTGCAGGACTTGCTGGGGAATTCCAAAATCATATAGTTCTCAAATTTCATGATACCGCCTCCTTAATTTGTACCAATTTATCCACACCGGACGCACGAAACACCTTCAGCGGCTGTTCTGCCAGTCCGGCGAGTATCAATGTGCCCTCAATTTGCGCCATGCTTCTGAGCGCATTGATCACCACGGCGATTCCCGATGAATCCACAAAACTGACCTCCTTAAAGTCCAGCACACAAACGCTGGGAGTGTAGGCTTCGATTTTTGCGGTGATGGATTGGATATACCCCTTGGCGTAATGGTGATCGATCTCCCCGGTGAGGGCAACCGTCAAACGTCCGTCCTGCAGGAAACTGGTAAATTGCATAAATTGGCTCCTCCTTCATTTTTGGCAAGAACAGTATAAAAAACTCCGGCTGTATTTACAGTCGGATTCAGACGGGGATATAGAAAAAGACCATGAAATCCGATGGGATCTCATGGTCTTTTGATAAATTTACAGCTTTGCCATGGCGGCGAGGCTCTGCTCCAGCTGGGCGATCAGGTCGCGATGCTTAGCGGCCTTTTCACGCTCGGCGTTCACAACTGCCTCGGGAGCACGGGAAACGAACTTTTCATTGCTGAGCTTCGCCTCCAGGGATGCCAGGAATTTCTTGGCGGCATCCAGCTCCTTGGTGATCCGGGCGATCTCCTTCTCCACGTCCACCAACTGACCCATGGGGATATACAACTTGGCATCGGCGGTGGTGATGGTGACCATGCCGTCCAGGTTCTCCGGCTCGGCGGTCAGCATGGTAACGGTTTCGGCATAAGCCAAACGCTGCAGGAAGCCCTCGCCCTCAGCAAAGATCTGAGGCTTGGAGGTGAGGATATAAAGCGCAGCCTTCTTGCTGGGAGGCACGTTCATCTCGGTACGGCGGGCACGGATGGCACGGATGGCTTCCATAACGGATTCCATCATGTTCTCCTCTGCCTTGAATGCCAGCTCGACGCTGTATTCGGGCCACTGGGCAACGATCAGCGCATCGCCCTCGTGGGGGATGGACTGCCAGATCTCCTCGGTGATGAAGGGCATGAAGGGATGCAGCAGGCGCAGAACCTGATCCAGCACATACACCAGAACCTGCATAGCGGTCTGCTTACGGCCGGCATCCTCGGAGTACAGACGAGCCTTGGTCAGCTCGATGTACCAGTCGCAGTAGGTATCCCAAATGAAGTCGTAGACCTTCTGAATGGCAACACCCAGCTCGTACTTCTCCATGTTATCGGTGACATCGGCGATGAGGCTGTTCAGCTTGCTCAGCACCCACTTGTCGGCGATCTCCAGGGATTCCATAGCAGGCAGCTCATTCTTTGCATCCTCACCCAGGTTCATCAGCACATAACGGCTGGCGTTCCACAGCTTGTTGGCGAAATTACGCATAGCCTCGCACCGCTCCACGTAGAAACGCATATCGTTTCCGGGGCTGTTGCCGGTGACCATGTTCATGCGCAAGGCATCGCAGCCGAACTTCTCGATCATTTCCAGGGGATCGATGCCGTTGCCCAGGGACTTAGACATCTTTCTGCCCTTGTCGTCCCGGACCAGACCGTGGATCAGCACGGTGTGGAAGGGGGTCTTACCGGTGTGCTCACAGCCGGAGAAGATCATTCTGGCGACCCAGAAGAAGATGATATCGTAACCGGTGACCAGCACATCGGTGGGATAGAACTTCTTCAGATCTTCTGCGTCCTCGGGCCAGCCCAGGGTCTCGAAGGGCCACAGCGCAGAGCTGGACCAGGTATCCAGCACGTCCGGATCCCGCTCAATATTGGTGCTGCCGCACTTCTCGCACTTGCAGGCATCCTCACGGGAAACGGTAATATGACCGCACTCAGCACAGGTCCAGGCAGGAATCTGGTGACCCCACCACAGCTGCCGGGAAATACACCAGTCACGGACGTTTTCCATCCAGTTCAGATAGGTCTTGGAGAACCGCTCGGGCACGAACTTGGTTTCCCCATCCTTGACCACACGGATAGCTTCCTCAGCCAAAGGCTGCATCTTCACGAACCACTGGGCGGAGATGATGGGCTCCACGTCATTGTGGCAGCGGTAGCAGGTGCCAACGTTGTGGGCATGGTCGTCGATCTTCACCAGATAGCCCTGCGCCTCCAGATCCTTGACGATCTGCTTCCGGGCCTCGTAGCGATCCAGGCCCTCATACTGACCGCCCAGCGCATTGACCTTACCGTTGTCATCCAGCACACGGATGACTTCCAAATTGTGCCGCAGGCCAACCTCAAAGTCGTTGGGGTCGTGGGCGGGGGTCATCTTAACACAGCCGGTACCGAATTCCATCTCGGCATAGTCATCAGCAACGATGGGGATCTCCTTATTCACCAGAGGCAGAATGACGGTCTTGCCCACGATGTCCTTGTAGCGCTCATCGTTGGGGTTGACGCAGACACCGGTATCGCCCAGCATGGTCTCTGGACGGGTGGTAGCAACAACCACCTCACCGGTACCGTCAGCCAGAGGATAGCGGATGTGCCACAGATGACCGGGCTTGTCCACATATTCCACCTCAGCATCGGAAAGAGCGGTAACGCAATTGGGGCACCAGTTGATGATCCGGCTGCCCTTGTAGATCAGACCCTTTTCGTAAAGGGAAACGAACACCTCACGGACGGCCTTGGAGCAGCCCTCATCCATGGTGAAACGGGAGCGCTCCCAATCGCAGGAAGCACCCAGCTTCTTCTGCTGCTCAACGATCCGGTTGCCGTACTTATGCTTCCAGTCCCAAACCCGCTCCAGGAACTTTTCACGTCCCAGGTCATAGCGGCTCAGACCCTCGTTCTTGCGCAGCTCCTCTTCCACCTTGATCTGGGTGGCGATGCCGGCATGGTCAACGCCGGGAACCCACAGCGCATCGTAGCCCTGCATCCGCTTGAAACGGATCAGCGTATCCTGCAGCGTTGCATCCATGGCGTGACCCATGTGCAGCTGACCGGTAACATTGGGAGGGGGCATGACGATGGTGAAGGGCTTAGCGCCTTCCTTACCCTGGGGACGGAAATAGCCGCCATCCTCCCACATTTTGTAGATCTCATTTTCGACTTGCTGAGGTTCATACACCTTCGGCAGTTCTCTTGCCATTTGAAACACTCCTTTTTGGCTGATTGCGTTTATACGGGGGATTGCCACGGGCTGCGCCCTCGCAATGACAGATAAAACAAAAACGCCCTGAGAAATCAATCTCAGGGCGAAAAATTACATTCCGCGGTACCACCTGAATTCCCCGAAGGGCACTCAAAAGCTGTAACGGGCAGACCCGATCTCCCCTACTTCCTTCAGGGAAATTGCTCCGAAGCGACCATTCGCAAGCACCATGCACCCTCACACCAACCGGGTACTCTCTGAAATGGCCGCAGGCAAAACCTCTTCTTCAACGCATTATGCAGATAAAATATCACATTTTTTCAAAACTGTCAATGAAAATTCATTCAAACTTGACGGATTTGTTTTTCTATCGTATAATAAATGCAAATTTTTGATTGGGAGTGGAGCCTATGAAGCTTTCCTTTGTAGTTCCCTGCTATAACGAGGCGGAAAACGTCGCTGCTTTCCAGGATGCGGTGATCGGTGCCTTTGACGGCTGCGGATATGATTACGAGATCGTTTTTGTGGACGACGGCAGCCGGGATGCCACCTTGCACAATTTGAAAAAGCTGTACAAAGCCTGGAAATGCCCGGTGAAGATCGTATCCTTCTCCCGGAATTTTGGTAAGGAAGCTGCCATCTACGCCGGTATGGAGCACGCCGAGGGCGAATATATCTCCCTCATTGACGCAGATCTGCAGCAGCGCCCGGAAATCGTCCGGGATATGGTGAAAACCCTGGAGGAACAGCCGGAATATGATGTGGTCGCCGCTTACCAGGATCGCCGCGGGGAAAGCAAAATTCTTTCCTTCTTCAAAAAGTGCTTCTACGCTGTGATCAACAAGCTGTCCGGTGTGAAGCTCCATGCCGATGCCAGCGACTTCCGCACCTTCCGCAGAAGTGTCCGGGACAGTTTGCTGGAGCTTGCGGAATATCACCGTTTTTCCAAGGGCATCTTCGCCTGGGTGGGCTATGAAACCTACTTCATTCCCTACACCGCTTGTGAGCGCCATGCTGGCAAGACCAAATGGAGCTTCCGGAAGCTGTTTAATTATGCCGTTGAGGGTATTATCGGCTTCTCTACCGCTCCCCTGCGGTTTGCCACCTACCTGGGCAGCTTCACTGCCGTCGCGGCGATCATTTATCTGATCGTGGTGATCATCCAAAAGCTGTTCATCGGCATCGACGTGCCCGGTTATGCCACCATCACAGTTCTGCTGCTGTTTTTCAGCAGTATGCAGCTTTTCTGCATCGGCATTATCGGTGAGTATGTGGGCCGCACCTTTGAGCAAAGCAAAGACCGCCCCATCTATATCGCAAAAGAAGTACTGAAATAACGAGATCCGCCGAAAACAAAGGTTTTCGGCGGATTCTTTTACATTTTTTCTTCCTGGTAACGGCGGCGGCAATTTTCGATGATCCAGTTGGTTTCTTCCAGACCGTGGTACTCCCCTACCTCCACCTGCACACCCTGCAGGACCTTATAATTCTGGAAGAAGTTCACGATCTCCTTACGCAGGAAGGGCGAAACATCCTCCAGCTTCTGAATATGGTCATACCGGGGATCGCAGTCCACAACGGAGATGAGCTTGTAGTCCTCTTTGCCGTTATCACGGGTCGCCAGGTAACCCAACACACGGGCAGGTACCACGCAGCCCGGGAACGTGGGATCCGATGCGATCACCAGAATATCCAGCGGATCGCCGTCCGGTGCCAGGGTATTTTCGATAATGCCGTACTCTGCGGGATAGCTCATAGCCGCATACAGCACCCGATCCAGACGGATGCGTCCGGTTTTGGGATCCATTTCATACTTATTCTTAGAGCCCAGGGGGATCTCGATCAACGCCTGCACAATATTTTTCGCCATAAAATACCTCCTTTGTAACGCAAAAGGCCCGAAATCTCCCGATTTCAGGCCTTGAGATGTGATCTTACTGATCGTTCTTCTTTTTCTTCTTTTCAGCTCTCTCGGCCTTCTTTGCAGCCACAGCCTTAGCACGCTCTTCCTGCTTCTTCTGGGCGGCTTCCTTGGCAGCCTCGGCAGCAGAATCATTGGTGGACAGAGCCCACTTGGCAAACTCCACACGAACTTGGTCGGCGCCGGTTTCGATGACGAACTTGTCATCCTTAACGCTAACCACGGTGCCGACGATGCCACCGATGGTGGTGATCTTATCGCCAACCTTGATGGAGGAACGCTGCTGCTCAGCTTCCTTCTTGCGCTTGTTTTCGGGACGGATGATCATGAAGTAGAAAACCGCGATCATCACAACGATCATAACGATGGTGTACAGAGAACTGCCACCGGCAAGGATATTAAACATCAAATATGCTCCTTTTCAAGTAATATCCATAACATTATACCATTCCTGCGGCAAAAAGCAAGCATTATTTAGATGCGTTGGGCTAATTTTACAGAATATTCACGACGGAAGTCCTCGAATGTACCCTCGTCCAGGGCGTTGCGGATCTTTTCCATGAGTTTGTTGTAGAAATAGAGGTTGTGCATCACGCTCAGACGCATAGCCAGCATCTCCTCCGCAACAAACAGATGGCGGATATACGCACGGCTGTACCGGCGGCACACGGGGCAATCGCACTCCGGGTCGATGGGGTTCAGATCCGTTGCATACTTGGCGTTTTTCAGATTGATGGCACCGTTCCAGGTGAACAGCCGTGCATGACGGGCATTCCGGGCAGGCATGACGCAGTCAAAGAAATCCACGCCTCGGGCGACCGCCTCAATGATATTGGTGGGGGTGCCCACACCCATCAAATACCGGGGCTTGTTCACAGGCATATGGGGCTCCACCGCCTCAATAATGCGGTACATATCCTCCGCGGACTCACCCACCGCCAAGCCGCCGATGGCATAACCGGGCAGATCCAGCTCTGCGATGCGCTTCATGTGCTCGATGCGGATATCCTCATAGGTGCCGCCCTGGTTGATGCCCCAAAGCTGCTGCTGAGGATTGACCGTATCGGGCAGACTGTTCAGTCGTGCGTTTTCTTCCTTACAGCGAACCAGCCAGCGATAGGTACGATCCACACTTTTCAGAACATAATCTCTGGGAGAGGGATTTTCGATACACTCGTCAAAGGCCATGCAGATATCGCTGCCCAAATTAGACTGGATCTGCATACTTTCCTCGGGGCCCATGAAGATCTTCCGACCGTCGATATGGGAGGAGAAATACACGCCCTCTTCCTTTATTTTGCGCAGAGAGGACAGAGAGAATACCTGAAATCCACCGGAATCGGTGAGGATCGGACCATCCCAGGTCATGAATTGATGCAGACCGCCGCATTCTTTGACCAGCTTGTCCGTTGGACGCAGGTGCAGATGGTAGGTATTGCTCAACTCCACCTGGCAGCCGATATTTTTCAGATCCTCAGCGCTCAGTGCGCCCTTAATGGCGCCCTGGGTGCCCACATTCATAAATACGGGGGTCTGTACAGTACCGTGAGCGCAGGTAAATTCACCCCGACGAGCCTTACCTTCGGTTTTCTTTAATTCAAACATTCTTTTTCTCCTATGCCATATACTTGTCTACAAATTCCCTGATCGCACTTTGATACATCTGTGTTTGCTTATACATACCATTACCGTGGTTGCATCCGGGAAGAATCAGGACATTGGTAGGCTGAGGATTGCGCTCTTTCAGCGCATTCAGGACTTCGTCCTGCCCTTCCATACTGCCTGCTGTAAGCATCAGTGGATACTTGCCGTTGACCATATTCTTCACCCGGTCAAAATCCGCCGCATCGGCAGAGAATTCTTTTCGGAAGCGCTGATGCATATGAGAAATAATCTTCTCCTGTTCAACCTTAAAAATGCTATATGTGACTTGCTTGAAAAAATCCGGAATGCTGTAGCTTGGTGCGTCCGCCAGAATGCACTTGACATTTTTCAGCTTCATCGTAGCCAAATCCAGTGCAATGCCACCACCCATAGATAGCCCATGGATCATAACCTGCCCATCCGGGATATGCGAATTGAGCTTTTCCAGCCATGCCTTCAAATCCCGGCATTCCTCAGGCCCGAAAGAAATGTACTTTCCCTCACTGGGACCATGGGCACGAAGATACGGAATCAATACATTGAAGCCCATGCTATGGTAGAACAGACCCGGAAATGCGGATTCACGCTCGCCATGGCTGGTATAGCCATGCACCCATATCACGGTCTTATTGGTATTCCCCGGATAGAATACCGCTTTCAGGGCTAGGCCGTCGTGACTGGTAATCTCCCAATCCTCATGGGGTAATCGACGAATTTCCGCCAAGGAATTATGCACCTTGGTAATCGTATCATACCAACTGTCCTCAGGACCAACCATTTTATATGCATTATCAATATTGTGCCGCTTCATCAAGACGTGAAACACAACATTGGCTTTCATATTTTCAAACATGATTTACTCCTTAATGAATGAACATCGCATCGCCGAATGAGAAAAAACGGTAACGTTCCCGGACAGCCTCATCGTAGGCGCTCAGCACATTTTCCCGTCCCGCAAAGGCAGAAACCAGCATCACCAAGGTGCTTTCCGGCAGGTGGAAATTGGTGATCAACGCCTCCATCGCCTTGAACCGATAGCCGGGATAAATGAAAATTTCCGTCCATTTGGACTTGGCTTCAAAGCTCCCATCATCATTCACAAGACTTTCCAAGGTACGGCAGGAAGTGGTGCCCACGCAGATGATCCGTCCGCCGCGTGCCTTGGTATCATTCAAAATCTTTGCGGTTTCCTGGGAAATCATACACAGCTCTGCGTGCATATGATGCTCCAAAATGTTATCTGCCTTTACAGGACGGAATGTTCCCAAGCCAACATGGAGCGTCACAAAAGCGGTGTTTACGCCTTTATTACGGATCTTTTCCAACAAATCGTTGGTAAAATGCAGGCCTGCAGTAGGTGCGGCAGCAGAGCCCACCTCCCGGGAATATACCGTCTGATACCGCTCCTGATCCTGCAATTCTGCCTTGATATAGGGCGGCAGAGGCATCTTGCCCAGCCGTTCCAGAATCTCAAGGAAAATACCCTCATAATGGAATTCTACCACTCGGTTTCCATCCTCCTGCACGGCGGTGACAGTCGCAGTCAGTTCACCGTTGCCGAAGATCACTTCGCTGCCCACCTGCATTTTCCGACCGGGTTTGCAAAGGCACTCCCACTTCTTGTCGCCCAGATCCCGCAGAAGCAACACTTCTACAGCGCCGCCGGTGGGACGGTGCCCCAATAGCCGTGCAGGCAGAACCCGGGAATCATTCATCACAAGACAGTCACCGGGCTGCAAATAGTCGATAATATCATAAAAATGCTTGTGGCTCACCGCTCCGGTGACCTTATCCAGCACACACAGCCGGGAAGAGTCCCGCTGCTCCAAGGGGGTCTGCGCAATCAGTTCTTCCGGCAGATCATACCAAAAATCATGGGTCTTCAAGTGTTTTCCTCCAAATGGCATACTTTTGTGATATTATAGCCCAATTCGCCGGATTTTGCAACACGCAAAATGCACTTATCAAGCATAGATTGGCGTGGAGGGATGAATCTATGAAAAAGCCATTGTTCACCGGGGCTTGTACCGCTCTGGTCACGCCGTTTCTGGACGGAAATGTGAATTATCCCATGCTGGAGCAGCTGCTCAAGCGGCAGATCGATGCCGGGATCCGGGCGGTGGTCATCTGCGGCACCACCGGCGAAGCACCCACACTCACCGACGATGAGAAGCTGGAAATGTTCCACCGAGCGAAATCCTATGTGGGCAAGGATTGTACCATCATCGCCGGCACCGGATGCTACAACACCTCCCGAACCGCCGAACTGAGCCTTGCCGCGGAAAATACCGGCGTGGATGCGCTGCTCATCGTATGTCCATATTACAATAAGCCCAGCCCCGAGGGGGTCTTTTCCCACTATCTGACGGTTGCGCACACGGTGGGTATTCCAATCATCGTCTACAATGTGCCGGGGCGTACCGTCATCGACATTCCGGTGCATATCTACAAGCGGCTGTCTATGATACCCAATATCATAGGGATCAAGGAAGCCTCATCAAATGTTTCAAAAGTCACCAAAATTTGCGCTGAATGCCGGGATTTTCCGGTGTGGACGGGGTGTGACGAACTGATCGTACCGGCGATCTCCGTTGGTGCCCAAGGTGTTATCTCGGTTCTTTCCAACCTGTTTCCAGCGGAAACAAAGGCCATGGCTGATGCCGCTTTAGCCGGTGACCTGGACACGGCAGCGGATTTGCAGCAGGAATTGCAGCCGATGATCGATTTGCTGTTTTGCGAGGCGAATCCCATCCCGGCAAAGGCCGCCATGAAATATATGGGCTACGATTGCGGCTCCCCTCGCCTGCCATTGACGGATTTGGGCAAGGATAATTTCAAACGATTGCAGGCGATTTTGCGGTAATTGAAAAGACCGCCGCCCGGGTGGGCGGCGGTACAAATATTAAACCAAAATTGCCTTATGGAAGACCTTCTTACCCTTACGGATCTTTACGCCATCCTTCAGCATATCCTCGGTAACAGCAAACTGAGCGCTAGGCACTTTCTCGTCATTGACCAGAACGCCGCCCTGCTCCACCAGCTGGCGAGCCTGCTTGTTGGAGGGAGCCAGACCGCAGGCGACCATCAGGTTCAGAATGCCGATCTTGCCATCCACCAGCTTATCAGCGGTGATCTCGGTGGTGGGCATGTTGGCATCATCGCCACCGCCCACGAACAGCGCCTTGGCAGCAGCCTTGGCCTTATCCGCCTCTTCCTCGCCGTGGACCAGCTTGGTCAGCTCGTAAGCCAGGATCCCCTTGGCAACGTTCAGCTGGGCATCCTTCCAGTCGGACATGGCATCGATCTCTTCCATGGGCAGGAAGGTGAGCATTCGGATGCACTTGAGCACGTCCGCATCCTCTACGTTACGCCAGTACTGGTAGAAATCGAAGGGTGTGGTCTTGTTGGGATCCAGCCACACAGCCCCCTTGGCGGTCTTGCCCATCTTCTTGCCCTCGGAATTGAGCAGCAAGGTGATGGTCATGGCATGGGCATCCTTGCCCAGCTTGCGGCGGATCAGCTCGGTGCCGCCCAGCATATTGCTCCACTGGTCGTTGCCGCCAAACTGCATATTGCAGCCGTAGTGCTGGAACAGGTAGTAGAAATCGTAGGACTGCATGGGCATGTAGTTGAACTCCAGGAAGCTCAGACCCTTTTCCATCCGCTGCTTGAAGCACTCGGCACGGAGCATATTGTTCACAGAGAAGCAGCCGCCGATCTCACGGATGAAGTCCACATAGTTGAGGCTCAGCAGCCAGTCGGCATTGTTCACCATCTGTGCCTTGCCCTCGCCGAACTCGATGAACCGCTCCATCTGCTTCTTGAAGCAGGCGCAGTTGTGGTCGATGACTTCCTTGGTCATCATGGAGCGCATATCGGTTCTGCCGGAGGGGTCACCGATCATGGCGGTGCCGCCGCCGATGAGGGCGATGGGCTTGTTGCCAGCCATCTGCAGCCGCTTCATCAGGCACAGCGCCATGAAGTGTCCAACGTGCAGGCTGTCGGCAGTGGGATCAAAGCCGATGTAAAAGGTGGCTTTGCCATTGTCGATCATTTCACGGATCTCATCTTCATTGGTCACCTGGGCGATCAGACCACGGGCAACCAGTTCGTCATAAAGTTTCATAACCATTGTCCTTTCTTATTGTTCTGCGGAATCGGCAATCGCAGAAAGGATCGCCGAGCAGAGAATGTTTATATTGGTTTCTTCGAGAATTGTATCATATTTGGTATGGATCCTTCCGAGATACAAACCAAACCTACTTTTCTTCAGTGCCGCAATACCCACACCAAAGGGGAAATTCAACTGATCTGATGGATAGAAGGCACCGGCTTTTTCATAAACAGTAATGCTTTTTTCGCCATAACAATTGGCGCATTTACGAAGGAGCTTCATTTTGTTTTCGTCCTTCTTCAGCTTCTTTGAGGGGATCAAAACAACATCATCTCCATCGCCAATACAGTCAAGATTCCAAATCACTTGCCGGTTCGTTGCGGTTTTGTGGGCTCTGCGATAGGATTCGGAGCCAATCAGTCCCATTTCCTCCAAATCAAACAAGACAAAGCAAATCTTTTCTCTATCGGCTTCGGGGACCCGGTCCAACAGTTCCAGCACAGCCACCACACCCGATGTATTGTCATTGGAATTATTCTTATTTGGAGGTCCAAAAGCCACAAGAAATAAGAGCAAGCACGTTATGCCATAAAAGGAAATGCACCAAGCGAGATAGCTTCTGGTAAGCACCGCAACGGCAATGCTACCCCCTACCGCAGGAATCATCACCATCGCTGTGATCGCAAGCGCATAGAGAATGAATATGCCAATATTGAACGGTGTAATGAAATTAGGGATCAGCATCCGAGCACAGGTATCGTAATGGGCGGAAATCACATGCTTTGCTTTTTCAGGATCACCGATCACCACATTTCGACTGCCCAGGCTCCCCTTTTCCACATTCACTGTATAGCCTTGACTGCGGGCGTATTCACAGACAGCCTCACGGAAAGCCGCTTTTTGTTTCTTATGGAAGCGGACCGGGAATTGCTTCAGAACATCCATCGGTCTTTCTATCATAATCTCACCACCAACAAATAAAGCCCCCTGTCCTTGCGGACAGAGGGCGTAAATTACGCGGTACCACCTCTGGTTTAGCTGCATCTCACGATGCAACCCTCACGGCGTCCAACAACGCCTGACGCTGTTTCGGGCGTGCCCGTCTTTCCCTACTGCGGTTCGGGAAAGCCACTCCGGGAGGTATTTCTGTGCGTTTCCCCACTGCCTTGCACCAACCGGCAGCTCTCTGGCAGGAAATTGGACACATACTTATTCCCATCACAGTGTTGATATTAGGTTATGGGTATGGTAACAAAAAAGTGCTGTTTTGTCAAGCAAATTATGCACGAAGCATTTCTTCGGCACTTTTCAGTGTAGTTTCGGTGATATTTGCGCCGCCGATGATGCGAGCCAGCTCCCGCTTACGACCTTCGATATCCAAGGGTGTGACAGAAGTATAGGTACGTCCGTCACGTTCCTCTTTCGCGATCAGCAGATGGGTGTTTGCAAGGGCTGCAAGCTGCGGAAGATGGGTCACGCACAAGACCTGCTTATGCTGGGCGACACTTCTCAGCTTCTCTGCCACCTTCTGCGCCGCACGACCGGAAACACCGGTGTCCACCTCGTCGAAGATCAAGGTATTGACCTGATCCTTTTCTGCCAGAACATTCTTCATGGCCAGCATGATTCTCGCCAATTCACCGCCGGAGGCGACCTTGCTCATAGACTTCAGCGCCTCGCCGGCGTTGGCGGACATATAAAACACCACATTATCCGCACCGGAAGCACTCAGCTCCGTTTCCTCAAATTCGCAGGCAAATTGCACTCTGGGCATATCCAGCTGCGAAAGCTCTGTCAAAATCCGCTCGGACAAAGTGATTGCCTTTGCCTTGCGGTCTTTGCGCAGGGTCAGCGCAGCATCCCATGCGGACTTTTCTGCCTTTAGCAGCTTCAATTTCAGCCGCTCCAAATGGTCATCAGCGAATTCGATCTCGTCCAATTCCTGTTTTGCCTGCTCCAGGTACTCCAAAATATCGGCGCAGGTGGCTCCATACTTCCGGCGCAACCGATGGATCACATCCAGCCGGGATTCGATCTGCTCCAGCTCGTCAGCCGAATAGCTCAGATCATCCCGGGCATCCCGGACCTCCTCGGCAGCATCCTGCACCTGGTACATCAGGTCGGCAACCCGGTCATGGAGCGCCACAAAAGAGTCGGTATACCGAGCCAAACGAGCCAGTTCCCGTTCAGCCTGTGCCAAAAGGGATGCCGCTCCGTCGGTTTCGTCGCCGCCGTACAAGCATTCCACCGCCATATCCATGCCGTTGGACAGTTTTTCGGCGTTTTGCAGCAGCTTACGCCGCTCTTCCAGAACATCGTCCTCCCCTGCTTCCAAATTAGCTTTGGAAATTTCTTCGATTTGGTAGCGGAGAGTTTCCATGCGGCGAAGCTTTTCGCCCTCATCCATGGTCATCCGGTCGATCTCCCGGCGAAGAGCAGAAACCGTCTGGTATTTGTCCAGATAATCCTGCTGAATGACCTCGTTATCCGCAAAGGCATCCAAAAAGGACAGATGGTTTGCTTCATCCAGCAAGGACGCCGAATCGTGCTGACCGTGGATATTGATCAGCTGCACCCCTAATTTGCGCAAAATCGACACGGAAACCAAGCTGCCATTGACACGGCAAACATTCTTACCATCCAGGAAAATATCCCGCTGGATGACCGTTTCTGAATCGTATTCCACCCCATTATCGGCAAACCATGCCAGTTCCGGCACATCGGTAAACACCGCCCGGACGGACGCCTTGTTGGCACCGGTACGGATCATGTCCCGGTAGGCACGCTCGCCCAAAATGGCAGAGATGGCATCGATGACGATAGATTTACCGGCACCGGTTTCACCGGTGAGGACATTGAAGCCCTGGTCAAAGGAGATATCCGACCGCTCGATAACCGCGATATTCTCAATATGCAGTAAGCTCAGCACAGTATATCTCCCCTTTCAAATCAATTCAGCAAATTCTTGATCTCGCTGCAGAAGGCCGCAGCGGCGTTGGTATCCCGCATGACGATCATAACCGTATCATCACCGGCGAGGGTACCCAAGATAAAGTTCATATTCATGCCATCAATAGCAGAACCGGCAGCGGAAGCCAAACCCGGCAGAGTGTGGATCACCACAATGTTCTGGGCATAGTCATAGCCGGTAACGCACTCCCGAAAGATGGTATTGAGCCGGTTGGAAAAAGTACCCCGGACCTCCTTGGAGGAAGTGGTATAGCGGTAAGTGCCAAAGCTGGTCAATTCTTTGACGATCCGCAGCTCCTTTATGTCCCGGGAAATAGTCGCCTGGGTGCTGTAAAAGCCTGCATCCTGCAGCTCCTGGAGAAGCTGCTCCTGGGTCTCAACGTCACGGGTCGTGACGATCTCCAGGATCTTTGCTTGTCTTTGAGATTTCATATCCTTCACCTCATCCGTTGCACTTAAATTTGGTGTTCACTACATCGTAAAAGCTCCGCTGCTTCAAGCGGATCAGCTTGGTCTGCATATCCGATTTCTTAATGGTCGCCACGTCGCCCATATTCAGACGCAGGGATTTGCCGCCGTCCACAGCCAGGAACGCATTCCGACGGGCGTTGTGGATCAGTCCCACGGTGATCACCCGCTTGTCTGATGCCACGATGCAGCGGCTTGCCATGTCATGAGCGCAAATGGGCGTGATCATGATGCTTCTGGCTTCCGGCTCCACAATGGGACCGCCGGCAGAGAGGTTATATGCGGTAGAACCGGTGGGCGTTGCGATAATGATGCCATCGCCACCGCATTCCATGGCCTGCACACCATCGCAGCACACACTCAGATGCACGATCCGAGCCACAGCGCCCTTGGTAATGACCACGTCATTCAGACCGATATCGTGGAAAATAATATCCCGGTCACGGCGGACAGTCACATCCAGCATCATACGGCTGTCGATCTCATATTCTCCGGTGGCGAGCTGCTTCAGCTTATGCAGCTCGCTGCTTTCCAGCTCAGCCATAAAGCCCATGGTGCCGATATTAACACCCAAAATGGGCACATTGTTCCGGGTAGCCGCTTTCGCCATGTGGAGGATCGTGCCGTCGCCGCCGAAGCAGATCACCAAATCGGTATTTTGGATCTCCCGGTCCAGCTTGTGGAAGCGCAGATCCTTGGGCAGATCGTAGGTTCTGTCCACCTCAAAGGGCAGGCACAGCTTGGTTTCCAGCCCTGCCTCCTGGAGGATCCGCACCGCATTGCGGACAGTCTGAAAATTCTTGTCCCGATACGGATTCGGGGTCAAAATCACTCTTTTTATCATATTTTCACCCCTTCAAGGTTTCGTGCGCCTGGCGCACCACATCTGCCGTATCCGGTCGGATACCAGGAACATCAGCCAAGGTCAAATGACCCAAAAATTCGATATTGCCCTCCGGACCCTTCACCGGAGAGAAGGTCAATCCCAAAATGGTAAAGTTTAGCTGGTCTGCCAGCGCTACAAAATCATCAAGCACTTCCTGGTGGATGGCAGGCTCCCGGACGACGCCCTTTTTGCCCACCTTTTCCTTGCCGGCTTCGAACTGGGGCTTGATCAGACACAGAACCTGACCTTCGCCGCTCTTCAGCAGATTCTTGATGGCAGGCAGGACGATCTTCAAAGAAATGAAGCTCACATCCACCACGGAAAGATCCAAAGGCTCACCCAGGTCCTGCGGGGTCACATAGCGGATATTGGTACGCTCCATGACCACAACCCGTTCATCGGAACGGATCTTCCAGTCCAGCTGACCGTAGCCCACATCGATAGCGAAGACTTTTTTAGCGCCTTGCTGGAGCAGGCAATCGGTAAAACCGCCGGTGGACGCACCGGAGTCGCTGCACACAAAGCCTTCCGGCTTCACGCCGAAATCCCGGAGCGCCTTTTCCAGCTTCAGACCGCCACGGCTCACATAGGGGCAAACGTCACCACGAACCTCGATATCCACCGTTTCCAGGTAGGAAATACCGGGCTTATCCGCCTTCTGACCATTTACATACACCTGCCCTGCCATGATAATGGCCTGGGCCTTGGCACGACTTTCGGCATAGCCCTGCTCGGTCAGCAGCACGTCCAGCCGTTTTTTGATTTTCAAGGCTGACGCACCTCCTGCACGAATTTAGCGATAGACTGCGCATCCAGTCCGTAATGCTTATAAAGAGAATTCATATCCCCGTGGGTCACATACTGATTACCCAAATCGATACCATCCACCCGGATCCCGGGCTTTTGGTGCTGCAATTTCCATGCCAGCGCCTCCCGGATACCGCAGTTACCGGCGGTTTCCTCCAGCACCACAACATGCTCCGTTTCGGACATCATGGTCAGTACGTGAGAGATCGGCAGCGGAGATACGGTCAACAGACGCAGCACCGTCGCCTGGATCCCCTGCTCAGCCAGCAGATCTGCTGCCTTCAGCACATTATCGATGAGGGTTCCGTAGGTGATCAGGGTAATATCCTTGCCCATCCGGTGACAAGCCAATGCACCGGCACCGGCGATCCCCGGCAGAGCCTTAAAATGGCAGCCCTCATAGCCACGGTTGCCGCCTCTGGGGTAACGGATCGCCACGGGGCCGTTATACGCCTCCACAGCCCATTCCAGCATCTTTTTCTGCTCTTCCATGCTGGCAGGACACATGACCATCATCCCCGGCGCGTGACGCAAAAAGCCGATATCATAGATGCCGTGATGGGTTTCACCATCCTCGCCCACAAGACCTGCACGGTCAATAGCCAGCACCACATGCAGATGCAGCATGGCAATATCCTGCATGATCATATCGTAAGAACGCTGCAGGAACGTAGAATACAACGCAACCACCGGCACCATCCCCTGCTTGGCAAGACCGCCGGCCATGGATACTGCGTGTTCCTCCGCAATGCCCACGTCGAAGGTGTGCTTCGGGAAGGTCTTCTTGAATTCCAGCAAACCGGTACCACCGGGCATGGCAGCCGTGATGGCACAAACTCTGGGATCCCGGTTGGCAAGAGCGATCATGGTCTTGCCGAAATTGTCGGAAAAGGTCATGCCGCCCTTACCGGCGGTTTCGCCGGTATTGGGGTCGAATTTACCGATTCCATGGAATTTAGAGGGATTCTCCTCGGCAAATTTATAGCCTTTTCCCTTCTTAGTGACCACATGGAGCAGAACCGGACGGTTCATATCCTTAGCCAGCCGCAAAAGGCTGATCAGATGAGGCAGATCATTACCATCCACCGGGCCGAGATAGGTAAGACCCATGTTTTCAAACAATGTGGTGGGAATGATCATCCGCTTGAACCAGTCCTTGATGCTGCGGGTGGAACGGTAGATCAGAGAGCCAACGGCGGTCTTTCCCATCACCCGGCGATAGCGCTGCTTCATACCCAGGTAGCTTTCCTTGACCCGAAGGCGGTACAGATGCTTCGCCATGCCGCCAACATTGCGGTCAATGGACATTTCATTATCATTAAGGATGATGACCATGGGCTCATGGCTCTCCGCCGCGTCATTGAGTCCTTCATACACCATGCCGCCGGTGGCAGCGCCATCACCGATCACAGTGACCACGCTATAATCCGCGCCGCTGAGGGTTCTTGCACGGGCCATACCCAGGGCAATGGAAATGGAACTGGAAGCATGACCGGCCACAAAAGCATCGGTCACACTCTCGCTCGGCTTGGGGAAACCGGCCATACCGCCAAACTGGCGCAGATGATCGAAATCCGCCTGGCGGCCGGTCAAAATCTTATGGACATAAGACTGGTGACCAACGTCAAATACCAGACGGTCGATTTTTGTATTGTAAACAGTCTCAAGGGCGACAGAAAGCTCCACCATACCCAGATTAGAGGCAAGGTGACCGCCGGTCTTGGAGACCCGATCTATCAAAAACCCACGAATCTGCTGACACAGCAGCAGTTGTTCTTCCTCATTCAGGCGCAGCAGATCCTCGTGACCGTTGATCTTTTCTAAGATATCCACGAAGTGACACAACCTAACATTATTTTTTCTTTTTCTTAACGCTCAGGAAATGAAGCACACGTCCCACTGTATAGACGATCTCTGTGCAGGAATTCACCGCAAAGCTCTTGCCGATGGCCTTGCCGCCAACCGTAAGTCCGGCAACCAGGGAAGACATGACCAGCGTCACGATCTTGGGCCAGGAGAAATCAAAATTGGCGATCACCTGAGCAGCGATGGTGGCAGATGCAGAGCCGGATACGACGCCGCAAATATCACCGATCACATCGTTGCAGACAGAGCTGACCCGCTCTGCCTTCCGCAGGAGCCGGATCGCCTCCTGGGCACCGGGAACCTTCCGGGATGCCATGGAATGAAAGGGTTTTTCATCTGCAGATGTTACAGCAACACCAACAACATCAAACATAATGCCCACTAATATGATCACAAACAGGATCACAAAGGCCAGAACCATGCCACTGACAGAAAACAGAAGCTCCGACAGCAAAGAGATCGTCCCGGATACGAACAGTGTAACTAAAAAAATTGTGACGACCCAGCGGATCGTCTTGTTCCGCTCTTTTTTCGCAGCGGCTGGGTCAGATTTAGACACAGTATGTCCCTCACATAAAATAATAGAAGACGGTAGCAGGCAGGATAAATCTTACGGCTTAGGTCGGGTTGGTTTTCCCCGGTCGGAACCTGCCGTTGCCGTACAGGCCGTTTCCGTT
Source organism: Faecousia sp. (assembly GCA_045590815.1). Lineage (GTDB taxonomy): Bacteria > Bacillota > Clostridia > Oscillospirales > Oscillospiraceae > Faecousia. The sequence goes on along the minus strand of JAZNRS010000127.1, from coordinate 506 downwards.
TGATCCGATCGTCCAAGTGTTGCCAAAATTGGATACCCGATTGCCACTTAGTCCGTACTGTAATCCCCTGCCTGCCCATTACGACAGCCTAGGTGATTTCCACGGCAGAATGTGCCATAGTCTTAGCCTCTTTTGCAAGCATGATTTCCAGGAGCAATATCGGCAGCCGCGTGGCCACCACAACCGCCGCGTGTTCTCCTATCCCAACATGATCACTCAAGGCAGGCTACACTGCACGCAGCACACGATTCTGTGCACCGCCTTGCAGGTTCTTACTTGATTCGTACGCGAAGAGGCTTCCTAAGCAGGAGTTCGCAGCTTCGTCGCACAAGCTTCAAGTCTCCACGGAAAACGGGTCGTATGCCCCATGCCATTGGAGCGCGCCCGGGATCCTTAACCCCCAGCATCCACCCTAAACTGGGCGTAAAAAGCAGACACCAGGGACTTCATCGATGTGCCCTTCAAAGGATTTTTAGGCCCTTCCTGGAAGATGGCCATTCCGACTA
>JAZNRS010000126.1:0-3380 GCA_045590815.1 Faecousia sp. | reverse complement strand
AGGTGCCCCAGTGCGCACACTGGGGCGGAGAGGGTGTTGGGCGATGAAAACCCTCTCAGTCACCGCTTTTCAGCGGTGCCAGCTCTCCCACAGGGAGAGCCAAGAGCGCCTGCGGCGCTAGTATGCTAAACAATCATTTACAAACAAAAACAACAGCGCGTACCCGGGGGATACGCGCTGATAATTTTATGCCAGCTCGGCAGCCAATGCGTCGATCTGAGCGAGATTTTCCTCGTTGACGGCGCTGTGGATCTTCACGGAATTGGCGCAATAGTTGATGTTTTTGCTGTTTTCTAGCATTTTTGCCATCACCTTGGCGGCGACCGGTGCCCAGGAGCCGTTCTCCATGAATGCCACGGTGCGGTTCTGGTAGTTGCGCTCGGTGAGGTGGTGGATGAATTCCTTCATGAAGGGGAACACATCGCCGTTGTAGGTGGTGGTGGCAAGCACCAGCTTGCCGTAGCGGAAGGCATCCTCCACCGCTTCTGCCATGTCATCCCGGGCAAGGTCGGCCATTGCCACCTTGGGACAGCCCTTGGCGAGCAGCGCCTGCTCCAGCAGGTGAGCGGCTTTTTTGGTGTTGCCATAGACGGAGGTGTAGGCGATGAGCACGCCCTCGCTTTCCACCCGGTAGGAAGACCAAATGTCGTACAGATTGATGTAATAGCCCAGATTTTCCGTCAGCACCGGTCCATGAAGGGGGCAGATGATGGAAATGTCCAGTCCGGCAGCCTTCTTTAGCAGAGCCTGCACCTGGGGACCGTACTTGCCCACAATGCCGATGTAGTAGCGGCGAGCCTCGCAGGCCCAGTCCTCGTCAGCGTCCAGAGCGCCGAACTTGCCGAAGCCGTCGGCGGAGAAGAGGACCTTGTCGTAGGCATCATAGGTGACGATGACTTCCGGCCAGTGGACCATGGGAGCGGTGACGAAGGTCAAAACGTGCTTGCCCAGGGTCAAGGTGTCACCTTCGCCTACGACGATGCGGCGGTCAGCATAGTCGGTGCCGAAGAAATTCTTCATCATGGTGAAGGCCTTGGCGGAGGACACCACCACCGCCTCGGGATATGTATGCAGGAAGAGGTCGATGTTGGCGGAGTGGTCCGGCTCCATGTGCTGGACGATGAGGTAGTCCGGCTTGCGGCCCTCCAGGGCGGCGGACAGCTTGCCCAGCCATTCGTCGGCAAAATTGGCATCCACCGTGTCCATCACGGCGATCTTTTCGTCGACGATCAGATAGGAATTGTACGCCATACCGTTGGGCACCACATACTGACCCTCGAAAAGGTCTACCTGGTGGTCGTTTACACCGATATATTTAATGTCTTTGGTGATCATGGTTGTTTCTCCTTGCATTTTGTGATACAGTAACTTTATCACAGAATTGCGGTTTTGTACATAGTAAAATACAGATAAAATCTATCCCTTGCCTCTCCCTTTGGGAGAGGTGCCCCAGTGCGCACACTGGGGCGGAGAGGGTGTTGCCCTCTCAGTCACCGCTTTCAGCGGTGCCAGCTCCCCCAGAGGGGGAGCCGAGAAACGCAATCGTAGAAAGGAGCTAACATTATGCCACTGAAAATTGTCAGCGCGGTGCTGATTCCCTTTTTGGGCACGACCATCGGTTCTGCCTTCGTGTTTTTCCTCCGGGGGAGGATGAACGCTGCGCTGCAGCGGATCCTCACCGGTTTTGCCGCCGGTGTCATGGTAGCCGCATCGGTTTGGAGTCTGATCATTCCTGCCATTGAGCAGTCGGAAAACTTGGGAAAACTGTCCTTTTTGCCGGCGTTTATCGGGGTTTGGTTGGGATTTTTGTTCCTGCTTGCCCTGGATAAGCTGATCCCTCATATGCATCTGAACAGCGATCACCCGGAGGGCGCACCCTCGCCGTTAGGGAAATCTGCTATGCTGGTGCTGGCGGTGGCGCTGCACAATCTGCCCGAGGGTATGGCTGTGGGCGTGGTCGCCGCAGGCTGGCTCACGGGCAATGAGAGCATTTCCTTTGCGGGCGCTTTGGCGCTGTCCCTGGGCATCGCTATGCAGAATATTCCCGAGGGTGCCATCATTTCCATGCCCCTGAAAAGCAACGGCATGGGACGTGGCAGAGCCTTTGGCTATGGGGTGCTGTCCGGGGTGGTGGAGCCTCTGGGAGCGGTGATCACCATTCTGCTTGCGCCGATTTTGGCTCCGGCGCTGCCCTATTTTCTGGCCTTTGCCGCTGGTGCCATGCTGTATGTGGTGGTGGAGGAGCTGATTCCCGAAATGTCTGAGGGCACCCACTCCCATGTGGGTCCGGTGTTCTTCGCCGTGGGCTTTACCCTGATGATGGTGCTGGACGTGGCACTGGGATAATTTAATTTACTGTCATTGCGAGGGCCTTTAGGCCCGTGGCAATCCCCACAAACATTAGGAGATTGCCACGCCAGTGTGCGCACTGGCGCGCAATGACATTTGTTTTTTGAGTTATTTTGTTTTTGACGAATGGGGAGTTTTCTGCTATACTGTATCCTGAAAGAATATGCCGCTGGAGGTATGGCAATATGAGAATGAGAAGAATGAAAAATCTGGAGCCTCGGATGGAAAAGTGTGCGGCACTGCGCATTGCCGAGCCTGCGGCTTTGAAGGGCAATTGGCGCTCGCTGAAGCCCGACGCCACCGCCTTGTGGGTGGAGGTTGGCTGCGGCAAGGGGAAATTTACCGCCGAAACCGCCGAAGCGAACCCCGATGTCCTGCTCATCGCCGTGGAGCGGTGCCGGGAAGCTATGGTGGTGGCCATGGAAAAAGCCCAGAATATGGGTCTGAAAAATGTGTTTTACATCGATATGGATGTGGAAAAAATCGAAGAAATCTTCGCCGGTGAGGAGATCGACCGGCTGTTTATCAACTTCCCCGACCCCTGGCCCCGGAAGAAGAATGCAAAGCGCCGTCTGACCCATCGGGGATTTTTGGATAAGTATTGCCGGGTGGTGCGTCAGGGCGGTGAGTTCCATTTCAAGACCGACAATGCGCCGCTGTTCGAGTTCTCCGTGGAGGAGTTCGCCGCCTGCGGACTGGAGGTCAAGAACCTGACCCGGAATCTCCATGAAAACGGCATCGTGGGCATCATGACCGGCTATGAGGAAAAATTCCACGCCCTGGGCACGCCCATCAACCGCTGCGAGGTGGTTTGTAAGCCCTTCGTCCTGCCCAAGGAAGAGAAGAAGACGGAAGAAGTGTAAAGGATTGTTTATGTGATTAACGCACCGTACCCCTTGGCCCCCGCTTTTAAGAGGGGGCTGGCAAAAATCTTTGATTTTTGACTGGGGGAGTTCGGGAAAATCCTATTTTTACTCCCCCCGGCCTCGCTTGCGCTTCGGCCACCCCCCTCATAAATGCGGGGGGCAAGG
>JAZNRS010000125.1:0-14785 GCA_045590815.1 Faecousia sp. | reverse complement strand
GTGATCCGGTACTTCAAACTGCCTGGCTGCTTCTCGATAACTGAGTTTATCCCGTATCATGGTTTCTACAACCATCTGCTTAAACTCGCCTGTGTATCGCTTGTTTGGTATTCCTTTAGGCATAGAAAAACACCCCATTTCTTAGTACAAGTATTATATCATACTTGTCTAACAAATGGGGTGCAGTTCACTGCGGGGGAGCAATTTTCTTACTCTTCGGTGCTGCTGGAGCCGGCGGTGAGATCCACCACGCCCAGCACGATATCCTCATAGTTAACGGTCATCAGATACTTGCCCGCAACGGTTGCCACCAGCTCCTGTGCCCACTCGCTGATGATCTCCTCACGGCAGTAGTACACCCACTGGGGCTCCTCGCTGATGAAGTACATGATGTGGTAGCCGTAATCGGTCTTAACGATGCCGGTGTCGCCGGTCTGGCGGCTCTCGTCAAAGCACCAATTCTCAAAGGGCTCAACCATCTGACCCTTGTAAACATGCTGATACAGACCGCCGGTGGTATTGGAGCCGGGGTCTTCGGAGTGCTTGTTGGCCATTTCGGCGAAGCTGTCCTCGTCGGCCTTGCCATCCTTCCACTCCTGCAGCAGCTTCTCAGCCTCAGCCTTGCAGGCATCCCACTCCGCATCGGAGTAGGTGGTGTTGCCGCTGTCATCCTTGGTGCCGCCCTTGGGCACGATCAGAACGTGGCGCACATCCACCACATTACCGCTTTCCTTGGTGATCTTATTCTCTGCCAGTTCATCCTTGTGCTTATCGAAGTAATCCTCGATCTCATCGTTGGTGACTTCCTTGGCATCCAGCTTGTTCTGGAAGTAGCTGTAGCCGTTGTAGTAGGTGGTCAGATAGGAAACGTAGTCCTCATAAGTGATGCCGGGGCAGATCTCTGCCTGGAGCATGGCATCCACGGATTCGAACTTGCTCTCCTCCGCCTCCTTCTCCAAGTCAGCACGCAGATCCTGCAGTTCCTTCTCCAAAATCACGTTCATGGCCACATTTTCCTCTTTTGCCATCAGCGACAGCGCCTGGTAGTTGTGCCAGGAGCTGAGGGCATCGTTGAGGAAGTAGTGCTGCCAGGTGCCGTCGATCTCGGAGCACTTCTGCTCATCCAGGGGAGCGCTGTAGTCCAGACCGAAGTAGGTCAGGTAGTAGCTGTAATTGCTCAGGAAGCCACGGACGCTCATCCAGTAGTAAACCTGCAGCTCCGCCACGGTCAGATTGGCATCGCCGGTGGTAGCGACGATCACCTCCCGGGCGGCAGCGAGGGCATCGTCGCTGACGGAGTAGGACGTCTTGGTATACAGAGGATCATCGGAGTCGATGACGATCTCCTGCTTCTCACCGCCGGAAGCGGTGGTAGGGGCTGTGGTGGTATCGGTGTCGGTGTTTTCGTTGCCGGCGCAGGCAGCAAGGGAAAGCACGGTTACCAATGCCAACAGCAGTGCGATCAATCTTTTCATATGTTTCCTCCTCGGAATTTCAATATGGGTCTATTATAACGATAATGCGCCAAAAAGCAAGTAAAAATACTGTAAACTCACGTTTTTTTGTTATAATACAGCTTCATTTCAGCTTCGGCGGCTTCCACGTCTGATTTCAGTTCCCGGGCGGACAGCCGCAGCACGCCGCTGCGCAAACTGGAAAGCTGCACCAGCGCATCGGAGGTGGCGACTTTCACGGCGTAATTGTTGCCGATTTGGGCTGCCAGCTCTTCGATGTACCGGTCGGCGGATTCACCTTCGGCGGTGTAGACCACCTTGATATTATGGTAGGCGGACTTTTCGCCAGGACTGCCCTTGCGCTTGTAGCCATCGAAAACCACCACGATCTGACATTTTTTGAAGCCGGCGTAGCTGCTCAAAATGTCGCAAAGCTGCCGCCGTGCGGTGTCCAGGTCGGTTTTTGCCGCTTCGGCGAGGTTTTCCCAGGCGAAGATGATGTTGTAGCCGTCCACGATCAGATATTGCTGCCGGGGCGGACGGATGGTCAGTGTTTCCGTGGCAGGACGGTTGACGGGGCGGTAAAGGGTGGTCTGCATGTCGCCGAATTCCCGCTTCAGGATCGCTTCCAGCGCCTTGTCGTCGGGGTAGAGGTTGGCGGTGATCAGCGCATCCTTGCGGCCGCTGTCCAGGTGCATGTAGTCCTTGACCTGGTGCCATTTTACAGTAAAGCCTGCGCCGTGGGCGCAGAATACCGAATCCGGGGTGTTTTCCAGATCCGCTTCCGGGTCGTAGCCCATTTCCGCCACCACCGACTCCTGGTCGTGGCAGGGCTCGTAGCCACGCAGAGAAATTTGCAGCCGTCCACGACCCTGGGTGTAGGCAGCAAGCTGATCGGCATAGTCGCCCAGCTCGGAAGCCGGTACCGCACCCCGGAGGGTGGACAGCATCCCTACCGCCTCCGGTGCGTCAAACCGACCGCTCATAGCCCGGATATCGGTGATGGCTCTGCCCACGGATTCTGTGGGCAAGGTGAGAATGAAGTCGTACCAGGGCTCCAAAAGGACGCTTTTCGCCTGCATCAAGCCCTGGCGGATGGCACGGTAGGTAGCCTGCCGGAAGTCGCCGCCCTCGGTGTGCTTCAGATGGGCTTTGCCGATGAGCAGGGTCATTTTGATATCCGTGATGGGTGCGCCGGTGAGGACGCCCCGGTGGACCTTTTCCGACATATGGGACAAGATCAGACTTTGATAGCCCCATTCCAGCACGTCCGTGGAGCAAACCGTGTCGAACACCAGTCCGCTTCCCGGGGGTAACGGCTCCAGGAGGACGTGCGCCTCGGCGTAGTGGCGCAGGGGCTCGAAATGTCCGATGCCCTCCACGGTATTTTGGATGGTTTCCTTGTAGAAGATCCGGGGCTCTTCCAGGGTGATCTCCACGCCAAACCGCTGGGTCACCAGGCTGCGCAGGATCTCCAGCTGCACCCGACCCATGATCTGCACATGGATCTGCTTCAGCCGGTCGTCCCAGAGGATGTGCAGCTGGGGATCTTCCTCCTCCAGCTGCCGGAGCATGGGCAGCAGCTTCGCCGGGTCGGCGGCGGATGCCACCCGGTAGGTCATGACGCTTTGCAGCACCGGCGGCGTGCCGGCAGGCTCAAAGCCGAAGCCCTGACCGATGTAGCTTTTGCTTAGTCCGGTGACGGCGCAGAGCATACCTGCCTCCGCTTGCTCCAAAAGGGTGAATTTTTCACCGGAATACCGGCGGATCTGCTGGAGCTTTTCCTCCCCCAGCATGGTGCGCACCTTCAGCTCGCCGCCGGTGAGCTTCAGCCATGTGAGCCGAGCCCCCTGGGGATCCCGGGAGATCTTGTACACCCGAGCGCCGAAGGCTTCCGGACGTTTTTCTGCGGGGGCGTAGGTGTCCAGCATTTGCAGAAGGGTGTCGATGCCCGACAGCTTCAGCCCGGAGCCGAAGCAGCAGGGAAAGAGCTTCCGCTCCCGGATCAGCCCCCGGATGTTGCCATCGGTGACGGTGCCGCCGGACAGGAAGCTCTCCAAAAGCGCCTCATCGCACAAGGCGGCATTTTCCTGGATCTCTTCCGAACCAGCGGTGAAATCAATGCAATTTTTGGATAATTGCCCTTGAATTTGTTCCAAAAGTTTGGACTTTTCAAGTCCGGGCAGATCCATTTTGTTGACAAACAGAAAGGTGGGGATGCGGTAATTTTCCAGCAGCCGCCACAAGGTCATGGTGTGAGCCTGCAGACCGTCTGTGCCGCTGATGACCAGCACCGCACAGTCCAAAATCGGCATCACCCGTTCCGCCTCGGCGGAAAAATCCACATGCCCGGGGGTGTCCACCAGGGTGATATCCAGCCGGGGCGTTTCCAGGGTCGCCTGCTTGGAAAATATGGTGATGCCCCGTTGCCGTTCCAGGCTATGGGTGTCCAAAAAAGCATCCCCATGGTCAACACGCCCCAAATTCCGACGGACACCTGAGGTGTACAAAAGCGCCTCAGACAGCGTGGTCTTGCCTGCGTCCACATGGGCCAGCAGCCCAACGCTGATATGTTGTTTACCCATAACGGACACCTCTTTCGTCGCTGTTTTACAGGCATTATAACACGAAAACACCCTTTCGTCGATAGGCACGGCGGTTTTGGGGCAAAATTAATGCCCTTCTGCACGCAGAAGGGCATTTTAACGTTATCCGTTCAGAATCGCGCCGGTGGCGCCGCCGGAAACCAGCGCCGCATAGCGCTTCAGATAACCGGACAGTTCCTTTTTCCTGGGGACGAAATTCTTCATCCGCTCCGCCAGGACTGCCTCGTCTACCTTTAGCTTGATGGTGTTTTCCGGGATGTTGATGCTGATGATGTCGCCGTCTTCCACCACGCCGATCATGCCGCCGGAAGCGGCCTCCGGGGTCACATGACCCACGCAGGCGCCACGGGTGGCACCGCTGAAGCGTCCGTCGGTGATCAGCGCCACGCTGTTGCCCAGACCCATGCCCATGATGGCAGAGGTGGGATTCAGCATCTCACGCATACCGGGTCCGCCTTTGGGACCTTCGTAGCGGATGACCACCACATCACCGGGGGTGATCTTGCCGGTATTGATCGCCGCCTGGGCATCTTCTTCACAGTCAAAGACTTTTGCAGGTCCTTCGTGCACCAGCATCTCCGGCAGCACGGCGCTGCGCTTGACCACGCTGCCCTCCGGTGCCAGGTTGCCCTTCAGCACCGCAATACCGCCGTTTTCGCTGTAGGGCTTCTCAATGGGACGGATCACTTCCGGATTCAAATTGACGCAGCCGGCGATATTTTCGCCCACGGTCTTTCCGGTGACGGTCATGCAGTCAGTACGGATAAGACCCTTTTTGTTCAGCTCGTGCATCACCGCATACACGCCGCCGGCCTCCTCCAGGTCCTCCATATAGGTATGACCTGCCGGGGCAAGGTGGCAGAGATTCGGGGTGATGGCGCTGATGGCATTGGCGATATCCAGGTTCAGCTCCACGCCGCATTCATGGGCGATGGCAGGCAGATGCAGCATGGAATTGGTGGAGCAGCCCAGTGCCATATCCACCGTCAAGGCGTTCATCAGGGCATCCTCCGTCATGATGTCACGGGGGCGGATATCCTTGCGAAGCAAGTCCATCACCGCCATACCGGCGTGCTTGGCAAGCTCGATCCGGGCAGAATACACTGCCGGAATCGTCCCGTTGCCCTTTAGGCCCATGCCCAGAGCTTCTGTCAGGCAGTTCATGGAATTGGCGGTATACATTCCGGAGCAGGAGCCGCAGGTGGGACAGGCTTTGCACTCGTATTCACGCAGCTTTTCGTCGGTGAGCTTACCTGCGTTGTAGGCACCCACCGCCTCAAACATGGAAGAAAGGCTGGTTTTCCTGCCCTCCACACACCCTGCCAGCATGGGTCCGCCGCTGACAAACACCGTGGGGACATTGACTCTGGCGGCTGCCATCAGCAGACCCGGCACGTTTTTGTCGCAGTTGGGCACCATCACCAGTCCGTCAAAGCCGTGCGCCAGCGCCATGGCCTCGGTGGAATCGGCGATGAGGTCACGGGTGACCAGGGAATATTTCATGCCCGTGTGTCCCATGGCGATGCCGTCGCACACGGCGATGGCCGGGAACACGATGGGGGTACCGCCTGCCATGGCAACACCCAGCTTCACCGCATTCACGATCTTGTCCAGGTTCATATGACCGGGGACGATCTCGTTATAAGAGCTGACGATGCCGATGAGCGGTCTGCGCTGTTCCTCCTCCGTCAGTCCCAGGGCATGGAACAGACTGCGGTGCGGCGCGTTTTGCACGCCGTGAACAATGGATTCCTTTTTCATAATAGGATCCTTTCATATATTTTAATGTAATGCGGAGACTCGCCCCCACCAGCGCTTGTAAATGATTGTTTAGCGGAGTAAGGACGCGCTAAAAAAGAAGTATGTCATTGCGAGCCAGTGCGCACACTGGCGTGGCAATCTCCTAAGATTTCCGCATCGCCGTGGGGGATCGCCACACCAGTGACATCGGTCACTGGTTCGCGATGACAGTGTATCTTTGGTGCGCTAAACAATCATTTACTGCACAAAAGGGCGATTGGCTCCCCTGGATCAGTTATTGATGAGCTTATCCTCGTCGCTCCAGCTGTACAGCTTGCGCACGTCAGCACCCACCACCTCGGCAGGATGCTCAGCGGCGGCCTTGCGCATCGCCTGGAACCGGTTGCCGCCGGCGGACATTTCCTGCAGGAATTCCTTGGCGAAGCTGCCGTCCTGGATGTCGGAAAGCACCTGCTTCATGGCCTTCTTGGTCTCCTCGGTGATGATCTTGGGACCGGTGACGTAGTCGCCGTACTCGGCGGTATTGGAAACGGAGTAGCGCATACCTGCGAAGCCGGACTGGTAGATCAGATCCACGATCAGCTTCATTTCGTGGATGCACTCAAAGTAGGCGTTCCGGGGGTCGTAGCCGGCCTCCACCAGCGTTTCATAGCCCGCCTGCATCAAAGCGGTGACACCGCCGCAGAGGACTGCCTGCTCACCGAACAGATCCGTTTCCGTTTCGGTGCGGAAATTGGTCTCCAGCACACCGGCTCTGGCGCCGCCTATGCCCAGGGCATAGGCAAGACCCAGATCCCAGGCGTCGCCGGTGGCATCCTGCTCCACGGCGATCAGACAGGGGACGCCCTTGCCTGCCAGGTATTCGGAGCGGACAGTGTGACCGGGACCCTTGGGGGCGATCATGATCACATTCACATCCTTGGGCGGCTGGATGCAGCCATAGTGGATGTTGAAGCCGTGGGCAAAGGCCAGGGTCTTGCCGGCAGACAGATTGGGCTCGATGCTTTCTTTGTACAGCGCCGCCTGCTTTTCATCGTTGATGAGGATCATCACGATATCCGCAGCCTTGGTGGCTTCGGCGGCGGTCATGACCGTCAGCCCCTGGGCTTCCGCCTTTGCCCAGCTCTTGGAGCCCTCGTACAGACCCACCACCACATTTACGCCGCTCTCCTTCAGATTCAGTGCGTGAGCATGACCCTGGGAGCCATAGCCGATGATGGCAACGGTCTTTCCGCTGAGCTTCTGAAGATCACAATCAGCTTGATAAAAAATTCTGTTCATAACGATACCTCTTTCACAGATTTAAGTTTTGGCGCAGCGTGGCGCTGCCTTTTTCGATGGATGCCGTACCGGTACGGCAGATCTCCAGGATGGTGTGATCCCGCATGAGGGAGATGAAATCATCCATTTTCGTACTGTTTCCGATGACCCGCAGAACCATGGAATCCTTGGTATAATCAATGGTTTCCGCTTTGAAGGCCTGGGCTGCCGCATGGATCTCGCCACGGGTGGCAGGATCGTTTTTCAGCTTGATGAGCATCAATTCGCAGCTGAGAGAGTTGGTCGCCGTCAGCTCCTTGATGGAGCAAACATCCGGCAGCTTGTAGAGCTGGTTGATCAGCTGCTGCTTATTTTCCTCCTCGCCGTCAAAGCTGAAGGTGATCCGGGAATATTGCCCCGATTCCGTTTCGCTTGCGGTGATGGAGCTGATATTAAATTGCCGGCGGCGGAACATACTGGTCAGTCGGTTCAGAACGCCAAACTGATTCCGAACCAAAACGGCTAACGTATATCGGTTCATCACTCCACCTCCAATTCCACGATGATATCATCCATACTGCCGCCGGGGGGCAGCATGGGAAGTACAAATTCGTCCTTATCGATCCGGCAATCGATCACATAGGGACCTGCCTGCCGGAAGGCTTTTGCCAGCGCCGCATCCAATTCTTCCACGGTGGTCACCGCTTCGCCGTCTGCGCCGAACGCCTTGGCAAGGGCGGAAAAATCCGTCTTGCGGTCAAGCACCGTATTGGAATAATGCTTATTGTAGAACAAGGTCTGCCACTGCCGCACCATGCCCAAAACGCCGTTGTTCATGATCAGGATCACCACGGGCACGTTGTAAGAAACAGCGGTGGCAAGCTCGTTCAGACACATGCCGAAGCTGCCGTCGCCGGTGACCAGGACGCTGCGCTCGCCGGTGCCGAAGGCACTGCCAATGGCGGCGCCCAGACCAAAGCCCATGGTGCCCAGACCGCCGCTGGACACGAACCGCCGGGCGGTCCGGAAATGCACATTCTGCGCCGACCACATCTGATGCTGTCCAACATCCGTGGCAACGGCGGTATTCTCGCCCAAATGCTTATTCAGCGTCAGCAGCGCACTGCGGGGAGTCAGCCCCTGCCGGTGATCCAGATGGGCATCTTCTTCCTTGCGGAAGGCGGCTGCCTGCTCCATCCATTGGGGCTTCCTGCTTGCTTCCAACAGTGGCAGCAGCTTTTGCAGCGTCAGCTTCACATCCCCCCGGAGTCCGCAGGCGCAGGTAACCGTCTTGCAAAGCTCCGAGCCGTCCACATCGATGTGGATGATCTTGGCTTTCGTTGCGAATTTGGCATGGTTGCCGGTGACCCGGTCATTGAACCGAACGCCCAGGGACACGATCAGGTCTGCGTGGTGCATGGCCATGGAGGAAGCATAATGTCCGTGCATGCCCTGCATTCCCAAAAAACGGGGATGGTCCGTGGGGATCGCCGAAAGTCCCATTAAAGAACAGCCGATGGGGGCATCGATGGCTTCCGCCAGCGCCAGCATTTCCGCCTGGGCATTGGCGGTGATCAGACCGCCGCCGAAATAGATATACGGCTGTTTTGCTTCGTTAATGTACCTTGCCGCCTCCTGGATGCGCACATTCTTCGCCGCGTGGGGCGGATCTTTCCGCACCGGGTCCTGGGGAGTATATTCCCATTGAGCGATCTGCACATCCTTGGGAACATCGATCAGCACCGGTCCGGGTCTGCTGGATTGCGCCAGCACAAATGCCTCCCGGATGGTATCCGCCAGATCCCTCACATCGCCGACGAAATAATTGTGCTTGGTGATGGGAAGGGTCACGCCGGTGATATCGATCTCCTGGAAGCTGTCCGTGCCGATCTGGGTGGTGGGCACGTTGCCGCAGATGGCGACCATGGGGATGGAATCCAAATAGGCGGTGGCGATGCCGGTGACCAGATTGGTGGCACCGGGACCGGAGGTGGAGATCACCACGCCCACCTTGCCGGTGGTACGGGCATAGCCGTCGGCGGCATGGGCAGCGCCCTGCTCGTGGGCCGCCAGAACGTGCAGGATCTCATCCTGGTATTTATAGAGGCTGTCATAGACATTCAATATCTGTCCGCCGGGATAGCCGAAGACCGTATCACAGCCCTGCTCGATGAGGGTTTTCACTAAGATATCTGCACCGGTAAGAAGCATACGGTTCACCCTCTTTCCGCAACGACCTCTACCTCAACCAACGCACCCTTGGGCAGGGTCTTCACCGCCACGCAGGAACGGGCAGGCTTTTCGGTAAAGTATTGGGCATAAACTTCGTTGAAGGCGGCGAAATCTGCCATATCCTGCAGGAAGCAAACCGTCTTCACGGCAGACTCCAGGGATGCGCCGGCGGCTTCCAGCACTGCCTTCAGATTCTGACAGACACGGTGGGTCTGCTCGGTGATGTTATCGCCCACCATTTGACCGGTGGCAGGATCCAGCGGAATTTGCCCGGAGGTAAAAACCAGATCGCCAACGACCACCCCCTGGGAGTAGGGACCAATGGCCATGGGTGCCTCATTTGTGTGGATTTTCGTACTCATAACGTTTGCTCCTTTCCAAGATCACACCAGCTTGAAGCCTTCAGCGCGAAGGGATCGGGTGATCAGATTGACATGCTCAAAATCTCTTGTTTCCATTTCGATCCGGAGGAAACAGCCGTTGACGCTTTCGGTGTTGCCCTTTTCGTAGTGGACGCCGGTGACGTTGCCGCCGCAATCGGCGATGATCCGGGAGATGACCTTCAGCTGTCCGGGCTTGTCGATCAGCTCGATGAGTAGGCTGGAGGATCTGCCGGAATTCAGCAGACCACGGTCGATCACCCGGGAAAGGCTGGTCACGTCGATGTTGCCGCCGGAAACAACGGCCACCACGCGCTTGCCCTTAAGGTCAAATTTGTTTGCCATCACCGCAGCCACCGCTACAGCGCCGGCACCCTCTGCGATCATTTTCTGCTTTTCGATCAGCGCCAGGATCGCACTGGAAACCTCATCGTCGCTGACCAGGGCGATCTCATCCACATACTCGCTGACATAGCGGAAGGTATTTTCCCCGGGCTTTTTCACGGCGATGCCATCGGCAACGGTGGAAACGGAGGAAAGGCACTCGATCTCTCCGTCCTTGACGGAATTGTACATACTGGGCGCGCCGGCGGCCTGGACGCCGTAGACCTTGACGGAGGGACGGATCTGCTTGACCGTGTAGGCGATACCTGAGATCAGTCCGCCGCCGCCGATGGGAACCACGATGGCATCGATGTTGTCCAGATCGTTCAGGATCTCCAGGGCGATGGTGCTCTGTCCGGCGATCACATTTTCATCATCAAAGGGATGGACGAAGGTGTAGCCTTCCTTTTCCTTCAGCTCCAACGCCTTTTTGTAGGCATCATCGTAGCAGCCTTCCACCAGACACACGTCTGCGCCATAACCCTTGGTGGCCTCCACCTTGGAGATGGGGGCGGTATCCGGCAGGCAGATCAAGGACTTAATGCCGTTTTTTGTGGCAGCCAGCGCAACGCCCTGGGCATGGTTTCCGGCGGAGCAGGCGATGACGCCCTTCGCCTTTTCCTCCTCAGACAGCATGGCGATCTTGTAGGCGGAGCCCCTGACCTTAAAGGAACCGGTGATCTGAAGATTTTCGGGCTTCAGATACAGCTCGCACACCGGTGCGATGCCGTAGGCTCTGACCACATTGGTTTCCCGAATGATGTTCTTCAGCACCGTCTGCGCATTAAATACCTTGTCTAGAGATAACATTGTTCAATCCGCCTTTCACAGAAAAAAATAAACCCATCTCAAAGCTAAACTTGCTTTGAGACGGGTGTAAATACAAATTTATCACTCGCGGTACCACTCAAATTGCGAAATCACGACAATTTCGCCACCTCTTCGAAGTCCTGCAACTCCTATGCACTAACGTAGCAAACACGGGAAACGCCTACTGGGTGATTGACCTTTGGGGCTTCCGGCTCAGAAGGGATAAGAATTCTGCTACTCCTTATCGGGCTCGCACCATCCCCGACTCTCTGTAAATTCGTTTGCGGATTCCGTCTTCATCGACGCCTTTTTGTAACGCATATTTACTTTGGCTCTACTTTACCACGGTAAATGATCGGTGTCAATCCGAAAGATTGCTTAAAAATAGAGGGGAAATTATCATGATATTTCTTGCACAATGCGCAAATATCCTTGTGTGGAGGACGTTTTGCGATATTTTATGCGCAACGCTATCCTAGGGCGGAGGCATGACCCCGCCGTCGCCGCTGACGCCGTTCATGGGCGGCGGGGTCAAGCGCGCCTCTACAAATAGCTGGCAAAAATCTTTGATTTTTGACTGATGAGGGTGTACATCGCTGGTATATACCCTTCATCCGCCCCAGGGGAAGGCTTATTTTACCCTTCTACAATAAAAAATTCGACCGGAATTTTTATGTCAGACAGTTTTTGTCCATTCGGTGATCAGCAGTCCGGGGACCATCCAGATCAGCTGGTAAAGCAGCACATTATCCGGGGTCAGCAGCTTGGTGCCGCCCACATATGCCAGCGCCGCCATGATCAGCAGACCCAAAATGCCGCCCACCATATGCACGATCACGCCGGTCTTCATGGTGCGCTTGACCAGGTGGGCGCCTGCCACGGCGTATGCCTTGGGTGCCAGACCCTCCCGGGTGGTCAGCGCCACCACAGCATCGGTTTCCTCAGGTGTCTTTTCCTTCAGCGCCTTACGGACATCCCGATCCGGGAATACCATCCGGCGGGTATTGATGCCGAATTTGCTCCGCAGGAAGCCCTCGGTGAGCATAAAGTCCTCGGTTGCCATCACGGGGGTCAGCCACCGGTAGCCGCACAGGGTACGCACACCGGCGACGGAGGACTTGCTCTTGCTGTAGGTCACGGCGAACACGCCGCACAGCTCTCCGTCAATGGCGCAGTAGACCGCCTGGTTGACCCGGGTGCCTTCGCCCATGTCAACGCCCATATCCTGCATAAACTGCAGTGTGCCCACCAGCACCGCATCGTCGCCGATCTCGCCGCCGATGCCGCCGCCGGCGTAATTGTTGAGATTTTCCACTGCGTAGGGATAGCAGCCACGGCTGTCCCGCAGCTGAGTGAATACATTCACCAAAGCGCCGCCGTTTTCCCGGATCAGCGCCGCGGCGTATGCCACCACCTGATCCGGCTCCCGGTCGCCGTAGAATTTCACGCCGTTGAGCTTGGCAGCGCCGGCGGGGAACAGATCCTCGTCCTCCAGGGTATACACGCTGCGCTTATCCGCAGCCTGGATGCCCTTCCAGCCGCACAGCACGGTGCCCAGCTTGTGCAGGCGTGTTTCCAAAATGTCCAGGGGACGGCTGGTGCAGATGAAAGCCGTGGCAGGCATGCCCACCAGCAGGGCAGCCACAGCCACCTGCACACCGGCGCTGAAGCCGTGGCGCACGCCGCCCAGCACGCCGATGACCAGGCTGGCTGCCGCTACGCTCAGGGCGTACCAATTCAGCAGACGGTCCGGTCCGGTGGTTTCGTTGTAATTGTCCATGAAGTGCTCCACCTCGCCACGCCCGGTGCGGAAGCCCCGGCGCCCCTCATAGCAATCGGGCACGACAGCGATGCTGTCCAGGTTGGTGGCACGGCGGAGGGTATCCATCTGACCGATCTCCGTGTGGCGGCGATGGTAGGTCGCCCACAGCGCCATGGTCATTTCCAAAGTGAATGCACCGCAGCAGGGGATACGCAGCTGCTGCAGACACAGCACCCCATCCAGGCAGCACAGCGCAAAGGTGATGACCATCAAGGAGTTGGGGGTAAAGCGCAGACGAACCATATCGCCGACGCCCTCGATCAGTCGATAACAGCCCAGCAGCGCAGACAGCAGCATGGCAAAAAACTGCACGAACACCACCAGCCGCAAACGGCTCTCCGGCAGTGCGCCCCAGGCGAACAGCGCGGTCAGACCCGCAGAGAACAAAAATAGCAGAAAACTCAGAAAAATCGCCGCCTGCAGCTTGCCCACGCCCAGCTCGGACAGGGTATAATACCGCTGCTCGGGACCTGCCACCAGCTTCGCCCGCAGCTCCTTCAGCCGGGACTTGGGACGGAAAACGATGGGCTCCGGGATGGGGTAATCCCCCATGGGCTCCTCGTACTGGGGCTCCCACTCCTCGGAAAACGGCTCCACCGGCTCTTCCTCTTCCACGGGCTCGGCGATCTCCTCCGGCTCATCCACATGGACGGCAGGAAATTCCGCCGTGGCATCCAGCGCTTTTTCCGGCATGGCTGCCACCGCCTCCTGGATCTTGTCCAGGCGGATGGTGTCACCGGTGACGGGCTCTTCCGGTTCGTCTACGGGCTGGTACACCGTTACCTCTTCCGGCTCCGGGGCTGGGGGTTCTTGGTTTCCGAATTCCTCCAGAATGTCTTCCAGACTGAATTCCAGATTCTCGTTTTGATCCATAGCTTCCTCCTAGATCCGCTGACGCACTGCCTCATACAGCAGGATCGAAGCTGCTGCGGAGGCATTCAGAGAAGTGATGCGTCCTTTCATGGGGATGTGTACGGTCACGTCGCAGGATTTCTGCACCAGGCGGCTCATGCCGTCGCCCTCGGAACCGATGACGATGGCGGTCGGGCCCTTCAGATCAGCCTGGTACATGGGGATGGAGCCCTCAGCGGCTGTGCCGAAGATCCACACGCCCTTTTTCTTCAGATCCTCGATGGCGCTGGTGATATTGGTCACCCGGGCCACCTTCATGTACTCCACCGCACCGGCAGAGGCCTTGGCCACCACCGCGGTCAGACCCACGGCTCTGCGCTTGGGGATGATGACACCGTGAGCGCCGGCACATTCGGCGCTGCGGAGGATGGCACCCAGGTTATGGGGGTCTGTCAGCTCGTCGCAAATGACGATCAGCGGCGCTTCCCCACGGCTTTCCGCCTCGGCGAGGATGTCGTCGATGGAGGCATATTCATGGGCGGCAGCCAGGGCGATGACGCCCTGGTGGGAATGGGTGGTGCTCATGAGATCCAGCTTCCGCCGATCCACGGGAACCACCACCGCACCGGCCTCCTTGGCCTGGGCGGCAAGCCGCTGCAGACCACGGTCGGTCTCACCCGCGGCGATAAAAACCTTGTCGATGGTGCGTCCGCTTTTCAGCGCCTCGGTCAGCGCATTGCGTCCCTCAAGCTGACCTTCGATCTCCTCCGCGGGTGCAGGTCTGGGGTTGCGGCGTCTTTCGTTCATAGTCGTCAACTCCTGATAGTGATAGATATTATCATTATAGCAGATATTTTTCATAAGCTCAACTGTTTTTTCTGAAACCGCGAAATGATTGTTTAGCGGAGTAAATGTGTCGCCCCATTGGGGCGACAGCGCCCGCAGGGCGCAAAGGCTTCCCCCGGGGGGAAGCTGCCCCAGTGCGCACACTGGGGCTGAAGAGGAATGCGGGCGGGAACATAAATTAATTACAGTGATAAAGTCTTTCAAATGGGTAACCATATATAAAGTCTGCACATTTTTGACCCATTAGGCTATCTCCCGAATTCCTCTTCCGCCTCGCTAACGCTCGGCACCTTCTCCCCGGGAGAAGGTATTTCGCCTTCGGCGACGGCGAGGGCGGTGCGTCGCGCAGCGAATTCAAATCTAAATGATCGCCGGTGG
>JAZNRS010000124.1:0-14991 GCA_045590815.1 Faecousia sp. | reverse complement strand
ACGTCGCCGGCGTAGGCTTCCTCCACGATCTCACGCTCCGCGGCCATCAGCTGCTGGGGCTGGGACAGGCGCATTTTCTTGTTGCCCTGGACGTGGAAATATTCCGTATCCCGCTGGAATTTACCGGAGCAGATCCGCATAAATGCCAGTCGGTCACGGTGGGCTTTGTTCATATTTGCCTGGATCTTGAACACAAACGCAGAGAAATTGGGATCAAAAGTGTCAATTTCACCGCAGTCGGCGGTTCTCGCCAGGGGGGGAGGCGTCAGCTTCAGGAATGCCTCCAGGAAGGGCTCGATGCCGAAATTGGTCAAGGCGGAGCCGAAGAACACGGGAGAAAGCTGACCGTGGCGCACTTCCTCGATGTTCATTTCCCGACCGGCGGACAGCAGCTCCACATCGTCGATAAGCTGCTGATGCTTGGCTTCGCTGTCCAGCAGTTCGGCAACCACGGGGTCGTACAGATCCACCGCCTGCTTACCTGCCCGGTTCTTGCCGGACACGCCGGAGAAGAACAGAAGCTGGCTGTTTTCCCGGTCGTACACGCCCTGAAAATCCTTGCCGGAGCCGATGGGCCAGTTCATGGCGTAGGTTTCGATGCCCAGCTCACGCTCAAGCTCGTCCAGCAGGTCGAAAGGATCCTTGGTTTCCCGGTCCATCTTGTTGATGAAGGTGAAGATGGGGATGTGGCGCATGGCGCAGACCTTGAAGAGCTTGCGGGTCTGGGGCTCCACGCCCTTGGCACCGTCGATGACCATGACCGCGGAGTCCGCCGCCATCAGGGTGCGGTAGGTGTCCTCGGAAAAGTCCTGGTGACCGGGGGTGTCCAGAATGTTGATGCAGTAGCCGCCATACTGGAACTGCATGACGGAAGAGGTGACGGAAATACCACGCTGCTTTTCGATCTCCATCCAGTCGGAGGTGGCGGCGCGGGAATTTTTCTTGCCTTTGACCACGCCGGCCTGGGCGATGGCGCCGCCGTAGAGCAGGAACTTTTCGGTGAGGGTGGTTTTACCGGCGTCGGGGTGGGAGATGATGGCGAAGGTCCGACGGCGGCTGATTTCTTCAATTAAGGTTGACATAACATCCTCCTTGGGCGTTCGTAATTGCATATATCGATTTATTTTACCACATTTTCGCAATAATTACAAGAGGTAAGTGGGCAGGTAAATGATTGTTTAGATTAGCAACGCACCTACTCTTGCCCCCCGCATTTATGAGGGGGGTGGCCGAAGCGCAAGCGAGGCCGGGGGGAGGAATAATAGGATTTTCCCGAACTCCCCCAGTCAAAAATCTAAGATTTTTGCCAGCCCCCTCTTAAAAGCGGGGGCCAAGGGGTGCGGCACGTTAATCACATAAACAATCATTTAGCTTACAAAATCGGCGACGCAACCGGTGGTTGACAAAATTCAAGCTGTCGGATGGTTGTGCAGGCGGTGAAAATTCGCTATAATAGCATCGAGAAAAGAAAAGGAGGCGGGAATTATGACCGATATGACCTTGGGCCAGCGCATTGCCGAGCGCCGCAGGCTTCTGGGGCTTTCCCAGGAGGGCTTCGGCGAGAAAATGGGAGTGTCCCGGCAGGCGATCTCCAAGTGGGAGGCGGACAACAGCGTCCCGGAGGTGGATAAGCTCATCACCATGAGCAAGCTCTTTGGGGTGAGTATGGGTTGGCTGCTGGGTACGGAGGAAGATGCGGAGCAGCCGTTTCATATTGCATCGGCATTACAGGTGCCGGCGCCGAAGCCGGTCACACCGCCTCCGGCGCCGGAACCGGCAGAGCCGGAACCCATCCCGGAACCCCCGGCGCAGGAGCCTGCGCCTCAAAAAGCGCCCCGGAATTGGCTGAATATCGTATGCGTTGCCCTGGCGGTGCTGAGTCTGGTGCTGTCCATTCTGTCCATGAACCGCCGGGAAACCCCCGTGGACACGAGCAGCGCCACCAATGCTGAAAAGCTCGCTGCTCTGGAAAAGCAGCTGACATCTATGGAACAGCAGATCGTTGCTTTGGAAGAGGTCAGTGAACGATATCTGAGGCGACAGGCTGAGATAGGGGATGATTTGCTCGCGTTTGAAGCGGATCTGGATGCGGTGCTGAAGCTTGTTGAAAAACTGGGCCAAACGGAAACGCCTCCCGCAGATAGCTTGCCCACCTACAACGGCCTGACAAGCTGGTCTATGAAAGCGCAGCTGGCGGACAGCCTGAATCAGGTAACGGTCAGCTTCAGCGGTATTCCCACGGAGGAGCTGAAGGGGATCCAGTTTGTTGCCGAGGCTGACGGAGAATTGGTGAAGGCAGACTGTGATTTGCTGGATGGTACATATACGGGGAAGCTGAACCTGCTACCGGCTGACGGCTATCGATACCTGCTGAAGCTAAAGCATATGGACGGCACCGAGGAACGCATTACCCTGGAAGGGCACGGACTTGCCAATTTGACCAAGCCATCCAGCATCGCTATGGAGCTGGTGGAGTGGGAGGATTCCATGTTCAATGACAGACACAGCGAAGAAGCTTTCTGGATCGGTTGGCAGGGGGTGTTCATGCAGGCTCCCCGCTTGCTGCCGGAGGATGCCCAGTGTACATGGTCGGATCTGCAGATCAACCATTACTACAACGGTGTGCCTTTGGAGCAGAAGACTCTTGAGGAGCTTTTGACAGAAGTAGATCCGAACAGACGGATGGTGCATTTTAGAGTGACCACCTTTAACTATCAGTTGCCGTGTCTGCTGGATGGAGATCGGCATGAGCTGCGCCTGGAGGGGACACTGACGGTCAATGGCGTGGCGACGGAATTCTCTGTGCCCATGGCGAAGTGGCTGGTGGAAAGCGGTAAAATGGTCCGCCAGGATATCTAAAAGGAGGGGCTTGCCCCCTCCTTTTTCGCTGTAAATGTTTGTTTAGCGTTCTAGCGGCGAAATATCGTAGGGGAGGGTCTTGACCCTCCCTTGTCGCCCCGGAGGGGCGACAGCTATGCAATGCGCCTTCGGCGAGGGGAGGGTCAAGACCCTCCCCTACAGTATTTGTTAGTAAGCTAAACAATCATTTACATTCCCGATTGCCACGGGCTGCGGTATGAACATGACGGTGAAATACGGGACTTGCAAAAAGAATCACGATATGCTATGATATTCTTGATCACTAGGAAAGGAGATTGGCTATGAAAGAGATCAAGGATTTGAGCAAGATCCTCCTGCTGGGCTTCGGCGTGGTATCCATTGTGGTGGGCGTGGCGGTTACCCTGGCTTCCCTCCTGAAGAAGACTCCGCAGTTGGATGCAGATTTCGAAGATTGATTATATGGCAAAGCCGTGGACGCAAGTCCACGGCTTTTTGTTGTATTGGAGATTATGCGGTTTTTACTCTTTTGCGGCTGCGGATCAGGAAGAATATTCCGTAATACAGCGCGATGTACACCAAAAACAGCACCACCACCAGCAGCGGATAGGCGATTTGATTGCCGCCTGCCAGGTTGTAGATGATGTCATAAGGGGTGCCGTCGCCACGGACCAGGAACATATAATTGGTATCCAGGAACACATTGGCGATGTATGCCGCCACGGCGAAAAAGCCCAGGATCCCAAAGGTAATGCCCATATTTTTCCGCTTCATGCTGGCCTGTCCGGAGATGAGAATGTACAGCGACGCAAAGCCGGAGATGGAATGGGTGATGCCCGAGGCCACATTGTCCAGGGACAGCACCGGGTAGCAGCCGTAATTCTGGCCTGCACCGTAGGTGCCCAGCACCGCACCCAAAATGCCGAAAATGCACGCAAAATCCATCGCCGCTTCCTTGACACGGCCGGTGGAAAATGCTGCCAGGGGGATGGTGATCAACTGAATGCTGCATAGGAAAAGGGGAAGCTCGCCGGTCCAGCCCATGGGGTTATCCGCACGCCAGCACATCATCACGATCTTGAACAGCTCGATGCTGTCGATGAGGATGGCCGCCCACACCAGGGGCTTGTTTTTGTTCTTGGCCTTCTTGCCCAATAGGATCGCCAAAAGGGTCATCACGATCATCAGGCTGGTCACGAAGGTCAGATGCTGCCAGGACATATACCCTTCCGGCTCACGGGTATAGCCTCCGAATCCGAAAAATTCCTTCATAATTTACCTCTTTTTTTCTGTTTTTATATGGTCAAGAGGAATTATAGCATAAAAAAAGTTTTTGTCTAGTCCTGTCGAAGAAAGCTTGTCCGCAACCGCAGGGATTTGCACTCCCGGATGGTCTTTCTTTTGGAGAAGGACCGTCGAGGACGCCGGTCCCTACTCAGAAATCCGGAATAAATGCAGAATCGGCAGCGGAATCCTCCTGGGTGAAGCCCTCCAGGTCGTTCAGAAGCATCCAGCTGAGCACCGCATCGTACTCCTCATCGGTGATGGGGCGGTCAAAGGGCGCGCCGAGTCCGCCCATGGGGGTGTACTGGCGCATCAGACTCACCAGCACCTGCCCGGGAGCGAAATTATCCCCGATCCAGTCCAGCACCTTCAGCGAATTCTCCACGCATCCGGGCAGGATCAGATGCCGGATGATCACGCCCCGGCGCAGCTTGTCCCCATCCCACACCGCCGGTCCGGTTTGGCGGAACATTTCCCGGATGGCGGCGGTGGCCGTCTGAAAATAATCTGCCGCACCGCTGAGTCTGGCAGCCAGGGCATTGTCGGCGTATTTCAGGTCGGGCAGGTAGATGTCCACCTTGCCATCGAGCTGGCGCAGCGTTTCCACCGACTCATAGCCGCCGCAGTTGTACACCACAGGCACCGGCAGTTTCGGTTCCAGGGCAGGCAAGATCGTGGGCAGGAAGTGGGTGGGCGTGACCAAATCGATGTTTTCCGCCCCCTGGTCGATGAGCGCCTCCATCATTTTCCGAAGCTGGGCGCTGTCTGCGGTCTGACCTGTGGGGGCACGGCTGATGGTTCGGTTTTGGCAGTATTTGCAGCCCAGGGTGCAGCCGCCGAAGAAGATGGCGCCGCTGCCGCCGGTGCCTGCCAGCGCCGGTTCTTCCCAACGGTGGAGCATGGTTTTCGCCACCAGCGCCGTATCGCCGCTGCGGCAGAAGCCCACTTCCCCGGCAGTGCGATCCACACCGCAGGATCTGGGACAGAGGTTGCATTTCGTGTATGACATAGGTTTCTCCTTGTGGATGGTTTTGCGCACCAAGCGCTGCTGCGCAGCGCTCGGCGGGGGCAAGCACCCGCCCTACGAAGTGACGCAATCATTTTATGGGCATTATACCACAACAATTGCGGCGGTGCATCCATTTACCGAAATTATAGCAAATATTACAGAAACCCCCAGGGTATTTCCGTGGTTTCTGCCGCTGTATTTGGGCAGGACTACGAATTTGGGCGGTTTTTGTTGTATTTCTCCGATTTTGCGGTATAATGAGCGAAAATGAAAGGGGGGAGCTTCGTGAAATACATACTTGTGTCCTGCTGGTGCTTGGCGCTGTGTCTGGGCTTGCTGCTGTACAGTCTTCCCCCGAAGCCCGTCGAGATCGCTGAGGTGCCGCCCACGACCGCTGCGGTCACGGAACCGACTACCCAGCCGGAACCGGAGCCTGCGCCTTTGCGGTTGCTTATCTCCGTGAGCGAGCCGGATCAGCAGGAGGCGTGGGCGCTGCTGGCGGAGGAGTTTTCTCAGCAGTCCGGGATCCCGGTGCTGACCTGCGCTGACGATGCCACAGACGAGGATGCGGTGCTGTACACCGCTACCGCTGCCCAGGTGGAGCAGATGTCCGGGACGCTTTTGGATCTGCAGGATACTGCCGCTTACGCTAACCTGGCAGGCACGGATTTTGCATGGAAGCAGGATGAGCAGGTGCTGGCGCTGGCTGCGGATGTAGCCATTTTCGGTCTGATCTACGACGAAACACTGCTGGCTCGCACCGGCTACACCCGCTCCGATATCGACAGCTTTCTGGATCTGAAGGCGGTGGCGGAGCATATCACCGCCGACGCAAAGGACTTTGGCTTCGGCGCTTTTGCCCGGAATGAGGGAAATCTGACCCAGCTGCTGGCCTCCTATCCCGCGGATTGCCGGGGGATCTGGGATCTGTATCGGGCGAACCGGGTGGATGGCTCCATCGCCGACGGCGAGGCGGTGTTCTGGCTGGGCAGTAATTTGGATCTGCAGGAGCTGAGCCGGGATCCGGCGCTGAAGCTGGGGATGCTGCCGCTGTTTGTCAGCCTGGAGCAGGAAGGAAATGACACCTTCTGCGCTGTGACCACCCGGTACTGGTGCGTCCGTTCCGGAAATGACGATAATAATCAAGCGGCGGTGGCTTTTCTGAATTTTTTGGTCAGCCCACGGGTGGATGGAACGGTACCGGCGGACGCACTGCAGGTGCTTGCGCCCTATCGGCAGGCTGCCTTCTGCCGTGACAGCGCTGAGGCTTTGCTGCGCAGCGATATCGCCGCAGGCAAGCAGTGCCGGATCTGCGTGAAGCCCTCGGTGCCCGAGGGGTTGATGGAGGCGCTGGGGGTGTACGAAGCCGATCCCACCGACGAAAATTGGATGGCAGTTTCCCTGCTTTTGCAGTGATGCGAATGAATGCGCAGTGGAGGTGAGCGGATGCCCTTTGTTATTGTGCGAAATGATATTACGGCGATGACGGTGGATGGCATCGTCAACACCGCCAATCCGAAGCCGGTGGTGGGTCTTGGGGTGGACTCCATGATCCACAAAAAGGCGGGGCGTAAGCTATTGGCGGCACGGCGGGAGATCGGTGCGCTGGACGTGGGCGCCGCTGCTGTGACCCCGGCGTTTGATCTGCGTGCCAAGTATGTGATCCACACCGTCGGTCCCGTTTGGAACGGCGGCAGCCACGGTGAGGAGGCGCTGCTGCGCAGCTGCTACGACCGGTGTCTGCAGCTGGCGCTGGAGCACGGTTGCCAGTCTGTGGCGTTTCCGCTGATCTCTTCCGGAAATTACGGTTTTCCCAAGGAAAAGGCGCTGCAGATCGCGATTTCCGCCTTCAGCGCGTTCCTGGTGGAGCACGAGATGCAGATCTATCTGGTGGTGTTCGACCGGAAGGCGTTCCGGCTGTCAGGGCAGCTGTTTCAGGGCGTCGCCAGCTACATCGATCAGAATTATGTGGATTCCTGCCAAAAAGCCCTCTACAGCATGGGGCAAAGGTATCGCAGCCGCCGCATGGAGGCGGACGTGTGCGAGGAGAGCATGGCGATGCCTACCTGCGCCGCAGTGTGTAAGATCACCCTGGAGGACATGCTCAAGCAGGAGGATGCCGGTTTCACGGAAACACTGCTGCGGCTCATCGACAAGACCGGTAAAAAGGACTCCGAAATTTACAAGCGGGCCAATTTGTCCAAGCAGCATTTCTCGAAAATTCGCAACAATCCCAGTTACAAGCCCTCCAAGCCCACGGCTATCGCCCTGGCGCTGGCGCTGGAATTGAATTTGGAGGAAACCCGGGATCTTATCGGCAGGGCCGGCTACGCACTGACCAACAGCAGCAAATTCGATCTGATCATCCGCTACTTTATCGAGCAGGGGATTTTCAATGTGGTGCAGATCAATGTGGCACTGTACGAGTTTGATCAGGTGCTACTTGGCGGCAAGGATTGATCTTGCTGAAAAAGTCCCCCGGCAGTTGACCAATTGCATATCAAAACCTCCTATAATGTGGGTGTAAGCAAGTGGTTCCCCTTGATTTTGGGGATCGCCACACCAGTGTGCGCACTGGTTCGCAACGACATCACATTATAGGAGGATTTTATTATGAAGAAGAATTTGACTGAGCTGGTTTTTATCCTGGATCGCAGCGGTTCCATGTCGGGTCTGGAGGACGACACCATCGGGGGCTTCAACGCCATGATCGAAAAGCAGAAACGGGAGGCCGGCGAGGCGCTGGTTTCTACGGTGCTGTTTGACAACGAATGCCAGGTCATCCATGACCGGGTGGATCTGCAGCGGATCCAACCCTTGACCCGTAAGGAGTACTATGTCCGGGGCTGCACGGCGCTGCTGGATGCGGTGGGCAATGCCATCCATCACATTGGCAACGTCCACAAGTACGCCCGGGAGGAGGATCGCCCGGAGAAGACGCTGTTCGTCATCACCACCGACGGTATGGAAAATGCCAGCCGGGAATACACCTACCAGCGGCTGAAGGCTATGATCCAGCGGCAGAAGGAAACCTACGGCTGGGAGTTCATTTTCCTGGGAGCCAACATCGATGCCGCCAAGGAGGCTGCACGGTTTGGCATCGAGGAGGATCGGGCGGTGAATTATCATGCCGACCGCCAGGGTACGGCGGTGATCTACGAGGCCGTGGGCGAGGCGGTCTGCAACGTCCGGGCCTGCCGTCCCATGTCCAACAATTGGCGCCGCCGGGTGGATGCGGACTATCAGAAGCGCAGCAAGTAAGAGGAAAAGGAGAGGGCAAATGCCCTCTCCTTATTTTATAGGGATGCAAAGTATGCTTTGGCGTAGTAGCCATAAACAGCAATGGAGGCTGCCACATAGATGGTATCGTCCAGGTTTTTAGCCGAAATGCCGTCCACCAGTCCGGCAAAGCTATTGGTGCCGGTGAGGGTGAATTTGCCGGTGGCATTATTGGGGCTAAGGGTGGTGGCGGCGTTATAGTCCGCTTCCGTCCAATAGAACAAGGTCACGTTCTCGTCGGGGATGTAGCTGGTGGTGAAGTAATAATTGATGGCAAAACGTACTGTGTTGGATCTGCGTAACATTTTCCGGGATGATAATGCTGGTCATATCTACGTTGAAAAAGCCCCATTGTTCAATGGTGGTCAGACTGTCCGGCAGGGTGATCTGTGTCAGATCGCACTGCATGAAGGCATAGTCGTCAATGGTTTGGATGGTGTTCGGCAGATGGACGGTTTGCACAGAGGTATAACGGAAGGCATACCAGCCGATGTGCTCCACCGGAATGCCATTCACCTGGGCTTCGCCGCTGGTGGACACGCCCATCACATAGTCGAAGTCTACCTTGGAGAAGGTGTTCAGATTGGACAGATAGGTCACTGCCTCGGCGGTCTTCTCAGCGTCGGTCAAGGCGACGGTGTACCACTTGGAGCCGGTGTACAGAGGCTCGGCAGAGGTGTATGCCAGGGTGCCCATATCCTCCGGACGGGGGCATCTTCCTTATCTACGGCAGGGGACTGAGGAGCTTCCTCTTTTTCTGCCAGGGGAGCAGAGGTGCTGTCCTTCTGCTCCAGGGTGGTCGGCTGCGCCTTGCCGCAGGCGACCAGACAAATGACCACCGACAGACACAGCATGATCGCCAGCCATCGTTTCATCACGTTCATATAGTTACCTCCCGGTGTGGATTTGGGTGCACTTACCCTTTTATGTTTCTATCTATATAGTAGGTTGTGGGAAATTTCAAGGATTTTCCAAAAATATGCGACGGTTTTTGGGTATCCAATTACAGGAAATAATGCTTGCGTAATGGGGTGCCGGGTGGTATACTTATCAAAATGGGCGCTGTGGCGTGTCCAAATCTCCACCGGAGGGAGTTTACGTTATGAAACGCAACATGCAAATGGTATGCATTTTGATGATGCCTCTGTGCCTGGGCGGCTGTGCCGCAGGCAAGGGCATTTGGGCGGGGATCCTGCTGGTTTTGACCTTTGCCGTGCTGGTGCTGGCACTGCTCAGAACCCGGGATCTGCTGGAATATCGCAGAAGACAAAAAGCCAAGGGCCGCAAAATCTCCACATCCCCGGATGTGGTGCTGTGGGCGATGTATATCCTGGCGGGCATTTTGCTGGTGGTCAGCTTGATCCTGATCATCGGAAACAAACCCAAGGACGACACCAAGCCTCAGGCGCAGACCCAAAACACCACCCAGCAGCTGCCGCCTCAGGAAGAGCTGCCGCCTCAAGAGGACGAGCAGCCGGAGCAGGTCACTTTCACTGCCCAGGCGACCGATAACACTGATCCGGACCGTTTCGGCATCCGCTGGGAGATCTTTGACGGGGATACCCTCTGCCACACCTATCTGCGGCAGGAGCCTATCTCCTTCGGGGATGCCCAGGATTATTTCCCCTTCCCGGGCGTGAGCACCTTCCGGGGCAATAATTACCGCAACAGCGCCAGCTATGGCACCGCTGCCGTGGTCAACAAGACCCTCACCACCGCCTGGAGCCATGACACCGGCGCCATCGACGGCGGCAGATGGACCGGCAACGGCTGGACCGGTCAGCCCATCATCGTCCAATGGGACGAGGAAACCAAGCAGATCATGAACATGCACCCGGAGAAAAAGAACAAGAAGGATCTTGTTGAGGTCATCTATGCCTCCCTCAACGGCGTGATCTACTTCCTGGACCTGGAGGACGGTACCGAGACCCGGGATCCGGTGAAGGTGGGCATGTGCTTCAAGGGCGCAGGCACCCTGGATCCCAGAGGCTATCCGCTGCTGTATGTGGGCGCAGGCGACAAGAATGTCAGCGGTCAGCGCCCCAGAATGTTTATCATCAGCCTCATCGACGGCAAGATCCTTTATCAGTACGGTCACGAGGATGATCTGGCATACCGGGCGGACAACGACCGCTGGTGCGCTTTCGATTCCGCACCCCTGATCCATGAGCAGTCCGATACCCTCATCTGGCCCGGTGAGAATGGCAATCTTTACACCATCCATCTGAACACCGCCTACGACAAAGAAGCCGGCACCGTTTCCGTTTCCCCGGATGCGCCGGTGCTCACCCGGTACCTCACCGGGCGCACCAACAGCAACGATTACTGGTGCGGCTACGAGGCCAGCGCCAATATCGTGGGCAATTACCTCTACGTTTCCGAGAACGGCGGTATGTTCTTCTGCGTGGATCTGAACACCATGGAGCTGGTGTGGGCCCAGGATACCAAGGACGATTCCAACTCCTCCCCGGTATTCGAAAAGGTCAGCGCCACCGAGGGCTATCTTTACACCGCACCCTCGCTGCATTGGACCAAGAACGCCAACAACAAGGGCTCCATCTCTATCTATAAATTGGATGCGGTCACCGGCGAGATCGTTTGGGAGAAGCCCTACGATGTGCATACGGTGTCCGGTGTTTCCGGCGGTATCCAGTCCTCGCCCCTGCTGGGCAAGACCGGTACCAACCTGGAGGGGATGATCTTCTACGGCATCTCCCGTACCAAGACAGAGGGTTCCGGCACCCTGGTGGCGCTGGATACGGCTACCGGTGAGGAAATCTGGCGGTTGGAGATGGACTACTATGCATGGAGCTCCCCTGTGGGCGTGTATGATGCGGATGGCAACGGCTATGTGGTCCTCTGCGACTCCAACGGCACCGCCCATTTCATCGACGGCGCTACCGGTCAGGTGATGGATACGGTGTATCTGGGCGGATTGGTGGAGGCCAGTCCCGCTGTGTTTAACGATATGTTCGTGGTGGGTACCCGTACCAAGAAGATCTGGGGCATCCGCATCGGTTAAGGGAGGAAAAAGATGAAAAAATATATTTGCATACTGCTCTCCCTGATGATGCTGCTGGCGCTGGTGGGCTGCACACAGCAGACCCAGCCGGAGCAAACCATCACCACCCAGCCGCCCACCACCGAAGCACCGGTGGATCCCACCGAGCCTACGGAGCCGACTGCCACCCAGCCCGAGCCGGAGTGGATCACCTTCCCGGAGGATCGGGAGCTGACTGCCAAGCAGTATTTTGTTTATGACTGCGAGGCCGGGAGCTTTTTGACCATCTCCGGTGAGCAGGAGGAGAAGATCTATCCTGCCAGCATCACCAAGCTGTTTACCGCCTATGTGGCGCTGCAGTACCTCAACGCCGATGCCACTGTCACCGTAGGCAACGAAATGGAGCTGGTGCATGCCGGATCCTCTGTGGCGGAGCTGGAAAAGGGCGATCAGCTGACAGTCCGCCAGTTGATCGAGGCCATGATGCTGCCCAGCGGCAACGATGCGGCCTATACCCTGGCTGTGGCGGCAGGCCGGGTCATCGCAGGCAGCTCCGCTTCTGCCAAGAAGGCGGCGGAGTCCTTCGTGAAGACCATGAATGCCCGGGCGCAGACGCTGGGCATGGAAAATACCCATTTTGCCAACCCCGACGGCATACATAAGGATGATCACTATTCCACCTTTGCCGACCTGGCGCTGATGGGTACGGTGGTGCTGGAGGATCCGGTGCTGATGCAGTATGTGGCAACCACCCAGGATACCGTGAGCCTTGCCAGCGGCGAAAAGGCGTGGAAAAATACCAACGAGCTGATCCATCCGGAAAGCCAGTATTATTGCCCCTACGCCATCGGTTTGAAGACCGGACAGACTCCCTCTGCGGGCAGCTGCCTGCTGTCTGCCTTCGAGTATGAGGGCAGGACTTTGGTCATCGGCGTGTTCGGCTGCCCGGACATCGAGGCACGTTTTGCTGATACCCTGCAGCTGTTTAACGCTACCATCGGCTACACCGGCTGAGAAATAGAAAGCACCGGATCCATCGATCCGGTGCTTTTGCGTGTGAGAAAGGGAGGGAAATGGTTGTTTAGCGGAGTAGCGGAAACCCAATGTAGGGCGGGGGCTTGCCCCCGCTCTACGATGGCGTTGCTCATATAAACAATCATTTACCATATGGCGTGGTATGGGAAAAAATAAATGTTGCATGTGTGCGGCAATAGTGGTATACTTTAAAGGAACTTATTGGGAAACGAGGTTTTTTCAATGAAAAAAATTTGTTTATTCGCCCTGCTGCCGATGCTCGGCCTGCTCACCGGCTGCTCCGGTCAGGCGGAAAAATACGTTCGCAGCGTACCGCTGATCCTGGCGGTCCTGGGCGCGATCATTCTGGTGATCGCCGTATTTTTAACCCGTAAATTTGTCGTTTATCGTCGCAATCAGATGAAAAAGGGTCGATGTGCTCCCAAGGGACCCGATGCTACGGTGTGGCTGTGCTATATCCTGGCGGCGTTTTTGCTGATCAGCGGTGTGGCGCTGCTTATGCTGGAAAAGCGCTTCCCCTCGGCTCAGCCCGATCCCACGGTACCTCCTGTGACCCAGTCTACGGAGCCTACCACGGAGCCTATCTCCGACCCGACTACTGAGCCTACCACCGAACCCACTACTGAGCCCACTACCGAGCCCACCACACAGCCCACCATCCCCTTCGAGCCGGAAAAGACCGACTCTTCCGATCCGGATAACTGGGGCATCAAGTGGGAGATCCTCCAGGATGGCAAGAAGGTGGACAGCTTCGTCCGTGAGGAGCCTATCTCCTTCGGCGACCCGGCGGACTACTTCGCTCTGCCCGGTGTTTCCACCTTCCGTGGCAATAACTACCGCAACTCTCCCGCCTATGGCACCGCCACTGTGGTGGAAAAGACCCTCTCCACCATCTGGACCAAGGAGATCGGCTTCACCAACGGCGGCAGATGGGGCGGCAACGGCTGGACCGGTCAGCCTCTGATCGTCAAGTGGGACGAGGAAACCAAGCAGATCATGAATATCTACGACTCCAAGAAGGAAAAGGAAGATCTGGTTGAGGTCATCTACGCATCCCTGGACGGCAAGGTCCACTTTATCGACCTGGACGACGGCAAGCAGACCCGTGACTCCATCAACGTGGGCATCTGCTTCAAGGGCGCAGGCACCCTGGATCCCAGAGGCTATCCGCTGCTGTATGTGGGCGGCGGTGACTCCAACTCCAACGGTCAGCGTCCCAGAATGTATATCATCAGTCTGATCACCGGCGAGATCCTCTATCAAAGAGGCAACGCCGACACCGATATCTCCTCCAGAAGCTGGTGTGCCTTTGACTCGGCACCGCTGGTCGATGCGGATACCGATACCCTGATCTGGCCCGGCGAAAACGGCATCCTGTACACCATGAAGCTGAATACCCAGTACGACAAGGAAGCCGGCACCATCTCCATCGAGCCGTCCAATATGGTGTTCACCCGGTACAAGACCGAGCGCAGCAACTCCAGCACCTACTGGGTGGGCTATGAGCCCAGCGCAAGCATCGTGGATCATTACCTGTATATTTCCGAGAATGGCGGTATGTTCTTCTGCGTGGATCTGAATACCATGGAGCTGGTGTGGGCGCAGGATACCAAGGACGATTCCAACTCTACCCCCGCCTTCGAGATGATGGAGGACGGTAACGGTTACCTTTACACCGCACCGTCTTTGCACTGGACGAAAAATTCCAGCAATAAGGGAACCATCTCCATCTACAAGCTCAATGCGATGACCGGTGAGATCGTTTGGGAGGTGCCTTACAATGTGCATACCATCGAAGGCGTTTCCGGCGGCGTGCAGTCTTCGCCCCTGCTGGGCAAGCCCGACACGGTGCTGGACGGTCTGATCCTTTACACCATCTCCCGTACCAAGAGCGCATACTCCGGTACCCTGGTGGCGCTGGACACCGAGACCGGTGAGGAAGCATGGCGCTGGGATATGAAGAATTACGCATGGAGCTCCCCTGTGGCGTTCTATGATGACAGTGGCAACGCCTATGTGGTGGTCTGCGATTCCGCCGGCGACGCAACGGTGCTGGACGGCGCTACCGGCGAGGTGCTGTACACCCTGTCCCTGGGCGGACTGGTGGAAGCATCCCCGGCGGTGTATGAGAATATGTTTGTGGTCGGTACCCGTACCGGCAAGATCAGAGGCGTGAAGATCAATTAATATAGCAAACTGTGCAGCAGGTACCCCTGCTGCACAGTTTTTTGTTTGTATGGTAAATGATTGTTTAGCGGTGCAAATGTGTCGCCCCGATGGGACGACAGCGCCCGCAGGGCGCAAAGGCTTCCCCCTGGGGTGTTGCAGAGCGCAGCGAATCAATAATAGCCGCTTGCCGGGGGCAAGCGCACCTCTACAAATAGCTGGCAAAAATCTTTGATTTTTGACTGTGAGGGGTCAAACAGCAGGCTTTGCGGTCTGTGAAACCCCTCATCCGCCTCCTTCGGAGGCACCTTCCCCCTGGGGGGAAGGTCTTGTAAACAACCATTTAGGCGGTTTTTTGTGGTGGACGGGTGCGCATGGG
>JAZNRS010000123.1:0-8471 GCA_045590815.1 Faecousia sp. | reverse complement strand
GGTGCCCCAGTGCGCACACTGGGGCGGAGAGGGTGTTGGGCGATGAAAACCCTCTCAGTCACCGCTTTTCAGCGGTGCCAGCTCTCCCACAGGGAGAGCCAAGAGCGCCTGCGGCGCTAGTATGCTAAACAATCATTTACCGGTCCAATGTTCAAAGACCCAAAAAAGGGCGGGGTCATGACCCCGCCCTACGATATCAAATTATAAATGCAGCAGCCACTTGGCAAACAGGAAGTACACCAGCAGGGACAGTGCGTCCACGATGGTGGTGATAAAGGGGCTTGCCATCACCGCAGGATCCAGCTTGACAGCCTTTGCCAAGATGGGCAGCAAGCATCCCACCACTTTTGCCAGCACCACCGTCACCGCCAGGGCAAGGCAGACCACCAGATCCACCATTAACGTGATGTCCTCGTTGCCGAACAGCAGCTTATCCACCAGCCAGATCTTGGCGAAGCACACCACCGCCAGGGCGATGCCGCACAGCAGCGCCGTGCGCAGCTCCTTCCACAGCACGATGCCGATGTCCTTAAACCGCAGCTCGTCCAGGCTCAGACCACGGATCACCGTGACGCTGGACTGAGAGCCGGAGTTCCCGCCGGTACCCATGAGCATGGGGATGAAAGCGGACAAGGCGATCTGCGCCGCCAGGGCACCCTCAAAAGCCGTCATGATCAGTCCTGTAAAGGTGGCGGACACCATCAAAAGCATCAGCCAGGGGATACGATTCTTGAACAGCCCAAAGGGAGAACTCTTCAAATAGGGCTTCTCCGAGGGGGTCATACCGCTCATCAGCTCGATATCCTCGGTGGCCTCTTCTTCCATGACGTCCATGGCGTCGTCGAAGGTGACGATACCCACCATGCGGTTTTCCCCGTCCACCACCGGCAGAGCCAGGAAGTTATACTTGCTGAACATCCGGGCCACTTCTTCCTGGTCGGTCTGGGTGGTGACGGAGATCAGATTGGTTAACATAATATCTGCGACGGGGGTTTCGTCATCCTCCGCCAGCAAAAGATCCTTCACCGTCACCAGACCGAGGAGCTTCCTGCCCTCGGTGACGTAGCAGGTGTAGATGGTTTCCTTGTCCACGCCCTGGCGGCGAATGCGAAGGATCGCTTCGCCCACGGTCATGTGGGAGCGCAGGGAAACGTACTCCGTGGTCATGATAGAGCCTGCGGAATTTTCCGGGTAGCGCAGCAGCTGATTGATGGTGTTGCGCATTTCCGGGTCAGCCTGCTTCAGGATCCGCTTGACCACGTTGGCGGGCATTTCCTCGACCAGATCCGCCGCGTCATCCACATACAGCTCATCCAGAACTTCCTTCAACTCGTTGTCAGAGAAGCCCAGAATCAAAAGTTCCTGAGCGTCCGGTTCCATTTCCACGAAGGTTTCCGCTGCCTGCTCCTTGGGAAGCAAACGGAACATCAGGGGGATCTGCTTTTCCTCCAGATCCCCGAATAGAGCGGCGATATCACTGGGGTTCATGGTCACCAGAATATCCCGCAAGGTTGCGTATTTTTTGTCCTCCAGCATTTTTTGGAGGGCTTTTTGCACGATTTCAAACCGTTCTGCCACGAGTGTTTCCTCCTTTCTTATGGGCGCCACGAAAGCCTGTCTGTTGGCGAAGTGTCCGCCCTTTTGTTCCAACTTTTACTTATAAAAACTTTGAAATACACAAAGTATTCCTGCAGTTTTTAACACAAAATTTGAAACAAAATTACTGGACACCCGCTCAAAAGCCAGCCTTTCGTGGTGCCCAATTTTAGGATTCACACCGGGGAATGATCTAAGGACTCACCGCAGCCGCGAGCCCCAGCCTACTTCGCCCAGGTGTGCCGCTGCTACTGTTACCCGCGTCCATGCGATCGCCTCCTTGTTGCCATAGTTATGTTTATTTTACCCCCGTTTTGATGAGATGTCAACGATAAATTATTGCTTAGTGGAGTAACGCACACGCCCTTGCCCCCCGCATTTATGAGGGGGGTGGCGAAGCGCAAGCGAGGCCGGGGGGAGTAAAAATAGGATTTTCCCGAACTCCCCCAGTCAAAAATCAAAGATTTTTGCCAGCCCCCTCTTAAAAGCGGGGGCCAAGGGGTGCGGTGCGTTAATCACATAAACAATCATTTACCCTCTGGAACACTTTTTTAGGGAATGTGTCGGTTTTGGGCATTTCTCCAGTCGGCTCCATTGTGAAGTTGGAGGATTTTGTATATTTTGCTATAAACTTTTTTAATATTTTATGTAAATTACCCCTTTCATAATTGACAAAAATGTGATATGTTATGCATGGGTAAGAATAGCCTGTGTATAATCCGTCGATGGCGGTGAATAACCATAGAAAGGAACTTTAACTATGACTGAAGAACTTTCCAAATTCCTATACTACTATCACAACGGCGTCAGCACCCACGCCTACGAATTCCTGGGCTGCCATCCCGAGAAGCGGGACGGCGTGGACGGCTTCGTCTTCCGCGTTTGGGCACCCAACGCCCAGAACGTCAGCGTCGTTGGCGACTTCAACTTCTGGAACGGCGACGATCTGTACATGCAGCGCATCTCCCACGGCGTGTGGGAGGCATGGAGCGCCAATGCCCAGGAGGGTCAGGCATACAAGTACCTGATCCACCACTGGTCCGGCCGCAAGGTCCACAAGATGGACCCCGTGGGCTTCCGCTCCTGCAAGGCACCCGACACCTCCAGCGTCATCGCCCGTCTGGACAGCTACAAGTGGCACGACAGCCTGTGGATGGCTCGTCAGGCTCGCCGTGCTCCTCTGGAGAGCCCTATCAATATCTATGAGATGCACCTGGGCTCCTGGCGCCGCACCTGGGACGGCAACCGCTATCTGAGCTACGCCGAAATGGCTGAGCAGCTGCCCGGTTATCTGAAGGACATGGGCTACACTCACGTTGAGCTGATGCCTCTGAGCGAGTATCCCTACGATCCCAGCTGGGGCTACCAGGTTTCCAACTACTACTCTCCCACCAGCCGCTACGGCGCTCCCGACGAGCTGAAGATGCTCATCGACAAGCTGCACCAGGCCGGCATCGGCGTCATTCTGGACTGGGTTCCCGCCCACTTCCCCAAGGACGAGTACGGTCTGTACGAGTTCGACGGCGGCTGCACCTACGAGTACCAGGATCCCATGATGAACGAGCACGCCGAGTGGACCACCCGCATCTTCGACTGGGGCCGTCCCGAGGTGCGCAGCTTCCTGATCTCCAACGCCGTGTACTGGATCAATGAGTTCCACGTGGACGGCATCCGTGTGGACGCGGTCAGCTCCATGCTGTACCTGGACTACGCCCGTCCCAACTACCGTCCCAACCGTTACGGCGGCCGTGAGAACCTGGAAGCCATCGACTTCCTCCGGGATCTGAACAAGGCCTGCTTCGACTGCCGCAAGGGCATCATCACCTGCGCCGAGGAATCCACCGCGTTCCCCATGGTCACCCGTCCCGATTACATGGGCGGTCTGGGCTTCCTGCTGAAGTGGAACATGGGCTGGATGAACGATACCCTGAAGTACATGAAGGACGATCCGGTGTACCGCAAGTACAAGCACAACCAGCTCACCTTCTCCATGACCTACGCCTTCTCCGAGAACTTCATCCTGCCTTTGAGCCATGATGAGGTTGTTCACCTGAAGGGAAGCCTGCTGAACAAGATGCCCGGTGACTACTTCTGGAAGTTCGCCGGTGCCCGTCTGCTCCGTGGCTACCAGATCGCTCACCCCGGCAAGAAGCTGTGCTTCATGGGCGCTGAGCTGGGTCAGTTCACCGAGTGGAACTTCAACAAGGACATCGACTGGACCGTTCTGGACTTCGAGATGCACCAGAAGATCAACCTGTTCTACAAGGAGCTGAACCACTTCTATAAGGAGCACTCCGAGCTGTGGGCCGATGACCTGAGCTGGGATGGCTACCAGTGGATCCAGCCCGACGATGCCGATGCCAGCGTGCTGGCCTTCCGCCGCATCGATCCCAAGAAGGGCAAGGAGCTGATCGTCACCCTGAACTTTACCCCCGTGTGTCGTGACGATTACCGTCTGGGTCTGCCCAAGGCCGGTACTTACGAGCCCATCTTCTGCTCTGACGATTGGCGTTACGGCGGCACCAACCAGCTGCCTCACGATGTCACCGCTGAGGAGGTTTCCTTCCGTGAGTATCAGTACTCCGGTCTGTTCCGTGTGCCTCCCATGTCTGTCACCTTCTATGCCCGTAAGCCTGAGCGCAAGGGCAAGAAGAAGGCAGAAGAAACTGTAGAAACTGCCGAATAATGCTCTCATCGTGGGGCGGAGGTTCGCCTCCGCCCCACGTTGCTTTTTCAGCCTCCCCTTGAGGGGAGGTGCCCCGAAGGGGCGGAGGGGTGAAAACATGACGACACCCCTCAGTCCAAAATCAAAGATTTTGGCCAGCTCCCCTCATAGGGGAGCCAAGGCGCTGCGCAGCAGCGCAGGGAGGGTCAAGACCCTCCCCTACAATCTAATCTAGCAAAGGAGCTGTGAAATACCATGTACTTTCAGAAAAAACGCTGTATTGCCATGCTTCTGGCCGGCGGCCAGGGCAGCCGTCTGAAGGTTCTGACGGAGAAAACCGCCAAGCCCGCTGTACCCTTCGGCGGCAAATACCGCATCATCGATTTTCCCCTGAGTAACTGCGTCAATTCCGGCATCGACACCGTAGGCATCCTGACCCAGTACCAGCCCCTTGAACTGAACGAATATATCGGCAACGGCCAGCCCTGGGGTCTGAACAAGACCCACTCCCGTGCCCAAGTCCTGCCGCCCTACGAGCGCTACGACAAGAAGTCCGGCTGGTACAAGGGCACCGCCAATGCCATTTATCAGAACATCGATTTTATCGACCGCTACAGCCCGGAATATGTGGCCATCCTCTCCGGCGACCACATCTACAAGATGGACTATGCCGCCATGATCCGCTACCACGAGCAGAACGAGGCGTCCTGTACCATCGCCGTGCGAAATGTCCCTCTCAGTGAGGCTTCCCGGTTCGGCATCCTGAACACCAATCCCGACGGCTCTATCTACGAATTCGAGGAAAAGCCCAAGCAGCCCAAGTCCACCAATGCTTCCATGGGCATCTACGTGTTCAACTGGAGCGTGCTTCGGGATGCTCTCATCGCCGACGAGGAGAACCCCGATTCCTCCAATGACTTCGGTAAGAACATCATCCCCAGCCTCTTAAATGCCGGTCACAAGATGATGGCCTATACCTTTGACGGCTACTGGAAGGACGTGGGCACCATCGACTCTTTGTGGGAGGCCAATATGGAGCTTCTGGGCAAGGAGCCGGAGTTCAACATCCGCGGGGACGAGCGGTTTAAGATCTACGCCCGTAACAGCGCGCTGCCCTCCTCCTTCATCGACGAGGACGCAAAGATCTTCAATTCCTTCGTGGCGGAAGGCTCTGAGATCTACGGCACCGTGCGCCACAGCATCATTTCCATTGGCTGTACCGTGGGCGAGGGCGCTCAGGTAGAGGACAGTGTGGTGATGCCCGGTGTGGTCATCGAGCCCGGTGCCATCGTCCGTCATGCCATTCTGGGCGAGAACAGCCGTGTCTGCCGCAACGCCGTTGTGGGCGGTGCCTATGGCCCCAAGGATAAGAAAAAAATCAGCGTCACCTCCAAGGGCGCTGTTGTGAAAGAAAACACCGTGCTTGCCCCCGGCGAGCTGCTGTAAGGAGGTATCGCTATGAACGTAATGGGCATTATTTTCGCCAATGACGCAACCATGGGCGACCTGACCAGCAAGCGCACCATGGCGAGCCTTCCCTTCGGCGGACGTTACCGCCAGGTGGACTTCCACCTGAGCAACATGGCTGCCGCCGGTATCCGCCACCTGGGCATCATCTCCCGGCACAACTACCAGTCCCTGATGAACCACATCGGCGATGCGGAGGAATGGGGTCTGGAGCTGGGCGAAGGCGGTCTGGAATTCTTGACCCCCTACGCCATGTCCACCACCGACCGCTACCGGGGCAAGCTGGAAAACCTGTACTCCGCCATGGACTTCTTGGAGTACGGCTCCGATGAGGAGGACGAGTATGTGGTCATGGTAGATTCCTCTGTGCTGAGCAATATGGATCTGACCAAGGTCATTGAATCCCATATTGAAAGCGGCAAGGATATCACCGTGGTCACCAAGAGCGGCATTGCCAACGGGGAAAAGCAGCTGGATCTGGCGCTGAAGCTGGACAGCAAGAACGAAATCATTGACATCGCTGTCAACTACGCCGCCCCGGAGGGGTATCTGGCGTCCATGGACACCTTCGTGCTGTCCAAGAAATTCCTGAAGCACCAAATCAAGGAATGCGTCGCCCGGGACCGCTACCACATGGACCGGGACCTGGTGATGGGTCTGTGGCAAAAGGGCTTCGCCACCATCAACGTCTACGAATTCGACGGCGTTGCCATGTACAACGAATCCATCGAGGAATATTTCCGCAACTCCCTGGCGCTGCTGGACAAGGAGGTGCGCCACGATCTGTTTGGGCGCAACCATCCGGTGTTCACCAAGGTTCGTGACCGGGTACCCAGCTACTATGGCGACGATTGCGAGATCGAAAACTGCCTGGTCGCCGACGGCTGCTTCCTGGAGGGTGAGGCGGAGGATTCCATTCTGTTCCGTCAGGTCACCATCTGCGAGGGTGCCGAGGTAGAAAACTGCGTCATCATGAACGATGCGGTCATCGGCAAGGATGCCAAGCTGGAGTATGTGATTCTGGATAAGAACGTCACCGTCAGCCCCGGCGCCGTCCTCATCGGTACCAAGAAGAAGCCCATCATCATCAAACGAGGAGAAACCGTATGAAAATAGCCATTCTCGCCTCGGAAGGCGCACCCTATTGTAAATCCGGCGGTTTGGGCGACGTGATGGAAGCGCTGCCCTCCGCCCTTGCCCGTATCGAGGGCAACGAGGTGGTGCTGATCCTGCCCTACTACCACAAAATCAAGCACAATCCCAAGCTGGATGTGGAATATGTGGGGGATTTTCAGGTGGGCGTGGGCTGGCGGCAGCAGTACGCCGGCATCATGAAGCTGAAGGGTCGTAACGATGGCGTGCAGGTCTACTTCATCGACTCGGAATACTATTTCGGCGGTCGGGATGCTGCCATCTACGGTCACGGCGACGACAGCGAGCGCTTCGCATTTTTCTCCAAGGCCTGTCTGGATGCCATGGCGATCATGGGCTGGATCCCGGACGTGATCCAGTGCAACGACTGGCAGACCGCCCTGGTCCCCACCTATCTCAAGGCCCAGTACCAGCCCCATTTCCCCCGGACCAAGTGTATGTTCACCATCCACAACATCGAGTACCAGGGCTGGGCAAGCCGGGAATTTTTCGATGATGTGCTGTATCTGCCCTGGGAGTGGCGGAGCTGCCTGGATATGAACGGCTCGGTGAATATGATGAAGGCGGCCATTGAAACCGCCGATCTGGTCACCACCGTGTCGGAAACCTACGCCCGGGAGCTGATGTACCCCTACTATGCCCACGGGCTGGATTCCATCATTTCCAATGCCTACTGGAAGCTCACCGGCATCACCAACGGCATCGACACCAACACCTTCAATCCTGCCACCGACCCGGCACTGCCTGCCCATTTCTCCGCCGGGGATTTTGTGGACGGCAAGGCCGCCTGCAAGGCTGCCCTGCAGCAGGAGGTGGGTCTGCCGGTGAAGCCGGATACGCCGCTGCTGGTGATGGTCACCCGTTTGGCAGGGCATAAGGGCTTGGATCTGCTCTGCTACATCGCGCGGCGACTACTGTGGGAGGAGGACGTGCAGCTGCTGATCCTGGGCACCGGCGAAGCCCGGTTTGAGAGCTTCTTCGTGGAGCTGGCCCGGGAGTTCCCGGATAAGGTGGCTGCGAAGATCACCTTTAATCTGGGACTGGCGGCACGGATCTACGCCGGCGGCGACATCTATCTGATGCCCTCCAAGAGTGAGCCCTGCGGCTTGAGTCAGATGAACGCCATGCGCTACGGCACGGTGCCCGTGGTTCACGCCACCGGCGGACTGAAGGACACGGTACCTCCCTGCGATGAAAAGGGTCAGGGTGGCCTGGGCTTCACCTTCCAAAGCTACAACGGCGACGATTTCCTCGCCGCATTGAAGCGGGCGGTGCATCTGTACCGGGATAACCGGGATGCCTTCCGGGCGCTGCAGAAAAAGGAAATGGAGCAGGACTTCAGCTGGGATAAGCCCGCCCAGCGCTATCAATCCCTGTTCCGACAAATGCTTACCTGGTAATGTTTTACACCCCCGAAGCAACTGCTTCGGGGGTGCTTGTTTTGGTGAGATAAATGATTGTTTAGCATACTAGCGCCGCAGGCGCTCTTGGCTCTCCCTGTGGGAGAGCTGGCACCGCTGAAAAGCGGTGACTGAGAGGGTTTTCATCGCCCAACACCCTCTCCGCCCCAGTGTGCGCACTGGGGCACCTC
>JAZNRS010000122.1:0-2231 GCA_045590815.1 Faecousia sp. | reverse complement strand
CTGGAGGTCATCTGCCGCTACAAGGCTGTTGGCTCCTTCTTCCGCCGCTACTGCGACTACTGCACCCTGGGTCAGGATCTGCCTGCCTATGTGGAGACCACCTTCAAGAATGACGCTCTGGGCGATCCTCTGGTCACCAAGGACGGTCTGGTGGATCTGGGCGTGATGACCGCCGAGCAGTACGACTCCCTGAAGACCATGACCCAGGCCATCACCAAGATCGTTGCCGACGATCTGAAGGAGAAGGGTCTGGATATGTACGACATCAAGTTTGAGTTCGGCTACGACGCTGACGGCAACGTGATGCTCATCGACGAGATCGCCTCCGGCAATATGCGTGTCTACAAGGACGGCGAATACATCGATCCGCTGACTCTGAACAAGCTGTTTTTCGCCTAAAAAAGGCTCCCCTTGAGGGGAGCTGTCAGCGAAGCTGACTGAGGGGTGGCAACGATTCACCCCTCCGCCCCTTCGGGGCACCTCCCCTCAAGGGGAGGCTTTGCTACATTGTAATATTCCAAGGAGGTCACTGTATGGGTGGCTTTTTCGGGACGATTTCCCGCAAAGATTGCAAATACGACGTGTTTTTCGGCACGGATTATCATTCCCATCTCGGCACACGCCGGGGTGGTATGGCGTTTTATGATGAAACCAAGGGTTTCCAGCGCCAGATTCACAACATCGAAAATACCCCCTTCCGCACCAAATTTGAAAGCGATCTGGGTAAGTTCTGCGGTCACGCCGGCATCGGCTGTATCTCCGACACCGACCCCCAGCCTCTGCTGGTCCGCTCCCACCTGGGGATGTTCGCCATTGCCACCGTGGGTCTGATCAACAACGCGGAAGCGCTGGTGGAGGAGGCGTTCTCCGGTCCCGGTCATCAGTTTATGGCCATGTCCTCCGGCAAGGTCAACTCCACGGAGCTGACCGCCGCCCTCATCAACACCAAGGAGGATCTGGTGGAGGGCATCCGCTATGCCCAGGCCGTCATCGACGGCTCCTGCACCATTTTGCTTCTGACCCCCGACGGGCTCATCGCCGCCCGTGACCGGATGGGTCGCATCCCAGTGCTGGTGGGTCAGAATCTGGAGGGCTGCTGCGTTTCCTTTGAATCCTTCGCCTACCACAAGCTGGGCTACCAGGACTACTATGAGCTGGGCCCCGGGGAGATCGTGAAGGTCACCCCCGACGGGGTTGACCAGCTTGCCGCTCCCGGCAAGGATATGAAGATCTGCGCCTTCCTGTGGACCTATTACGGCTACCCCAACTCCAACTACGAGGGCAAGAACGTGGAGCTGATGCGCTACCACAACGGCATGATCATGGCCCGGGACGAGGCCGAGAATGGCACCCTTCCCGATGTGGATTATGTGGCAGGTGTTCCGGATTCCGGCATTCCCCACGCCATCGGCTACGCCAACGAGAGCCATAAGCCCTTCGCCCGTCCCTTCGTCAAGTACACCCCCACCTGGCCCCGGAGCTTCACCCCCGAGGATCAGAAGGTGCGCAACCAGGTGGCGAAGATGAAGCAGATCCCCGTACCGGAGCTGATCCAGGACAAGAAGCTGCTGTTTGTGGACGATTCCATCGTCCGTGGCACCCAGCTTCGGGAAACCGTGGATTTTCTCTACGAAAGTGGTGCCAAGGAAGTACATATGCGCTCGGCTTGTCCTCCCATCATGTACGGCTGTAAATATTTGAATTTTTCCAGCAGTAAGTCTGACATGGAGCTGCTGTCCCGGAAGACCATCCAGAAGCTGGAG
Organism: Faecousia sp.; assembly: GCA_045590815.1. GTDB lineage: Bacteria > Bacillota > Clostridia > Oscillospirales > Oscillospiraceae > Faecousia. The sequence goes on along the minus strand of JAZNRS010000122.1, from coordinate 468 downwards.
GGCATGGAGGGTCAGAAGCATCTGGAGGAGTACGCAGACGGCTCTACGGAGCGTGGCAAGTGCCTGCTGAAGACCATCTGCGAGGAAATGGGCTTCGACTCTTTGGGTTATCAGAGTCTGGAGGGTCTGCTGGAAGCCATCGGTCTGGATAAGGATAAGGTCTGCACCTACTGCTGGTCTGGTAAGGAGTAACCCTCTTGTAGGGCGAGGGCATGCCCCCGCCGCAAAGCCTCCCTTGTGTAAAGGGAGGTGGCCGAGCGTAAGCGAGGTCGGAGGGATTGTCAATCCCCCAGTCACCTGCGGTGACAGCCCCCTTTGCACAAGGGGGCCTTGGCGCTGCTACGCAGCCCACGGCGAGGGCATGCCCTCGCCCTACAATGTGTTTTATAACTTCTGAAAAGGAGCAATATCATGGATCACAAGAATTCCCAATCTGCCAGCTACGCGGCTGCCGGTGTGGATATCACC
>JAZNRS010000121.1:0-14519 GCA_045590815.1 Faecousia sp. | reverse complement strand
TTTGGGGGCGGGGTGGGGGGGGTGGGACCCCCCCCCGCGGGCCAAAAAGCCCAACCCCCGTTTTGGGGGGTGTTTGGGCTTTTGCTTTTGTTTGGTGCCAGACTCGAAAAGTTCAATGCAACTATCCGGTGGACAGTTGCTTGCCGCCGGCTAGACGGCGGCAACACCTTAATTTTCATTTCCTGCGGAAATGAAAATGCAAACGAGTCTCGCCACTCGGACCAATCGATACAAATCCGAACTTTTTACCAGTTGGTGAAGGGTTCGGATTTGTTATTTATTTCTGGCTAAAAAATTCCGGCGAGGACTAACCATCAGTCCTCACCGGAATTTAGCGTTTAGGGGCTCTGTGGGGCGTTCTGAGGCGTTTGTCGAGTTTGGGCAAGCATCCATCACGGCCTTCTACGCTCTCGCAGAAGGCTATTATGTCCGGCAGAAAGCATCGTGCCAACTCCTCGAGAATGCGCTTGGGGATTTTTGCGGATGCTCTTTTATTGCAAACAACGCTGATAACAAGATCTTTCAAATCTAGTATCAAAAGATAGAACCGCAGATAAATTCGCTCTAACATTAGGATATCCGCCGACCGCCGAGGTCTGGGGACTGTATCCGTTTTTGGCGATTTGATGTTCCCGATTGATACCTAAAGCCTTAGCCCATTCACAGAATTTCAGAATGTTGTTTTTATATGATTTCAATGTGTTGCGAGCATAAAAATCACCGACCGGAAAACCAGTCGGTGATTTATATTTTTGAAGCTATAGTTCTATTTATGCCCTATTTATTCAGGGAATTGGATCACAAAATGAAACGTTCTGGTTTCATCATCGTAGTACATAGTGTGAATACCATTGTATTTCCCGATGATCCGCTCAATACTTTTCAGACCGACACCGTGGACTTCCGGCTCTCGTTTTCTGGTCAGAAAACGTCCGTGGGTATCACGAACCGGCGGAAAATCGCAAGAATTTACCACTGCGATCAGCACGCCTTGCGCCGGGGTCGTGTTCACTGTAATTTCTATTATACGCTCTTCAGAAGATGCTGCCGATTCCAGCGCATTGGTCAGCAGATTGCCGTACAGTGCCGTGATCGCCGGCGCATCCATAAACTTCGTGCATCGGGCACGGACATCACATTCAAAGCGAATATGCTTATTCTTGCATTCCTCCCGGGTATGGAGTAAGATGGTATTCAGAATCGGGTCATCACAAAGGCGAACCGGATTGGCCGGTCCCAAATCGGATTCCAGCTTTTCGATATATCCCGAAATCTCCTCAGTCCTCCCTTGCTGAGCAAGGCCATCCAAAGTGCGCAGGTGATTTTTAATATCATGGATCAGGATGCGCTGATTTTCCGCCTGGGCTTGGAGCGACCGATAATAGGTGGCATCCGTTTCGTCCTTCTGCACACTGAGCTGGAGTTCCAAATGCTCCGCATTGACTTTCTGCATATAGTTGTACAGAACAAAGAAGATCAGGTTCACCACCAGAAGACCCATTTCCATAACTGCAATCATGATCTCAGCGGCTTTGGGTAATTCCGAGTCCTTTTTCAAATAAAACACCGCTACAGAAATCACTGCGCTAAAAACCGGCAACGTGCAAAACAGCGCCATAAGCTGCGGTTCCTGATGCACCCCCTTGTGAGGCTTAAAATACCGGGCGCCAAACTGGGAAAGCACCAAATATAACAGCCCAGTCAGTATCACCACTTCTAAACTACGAGGGTCGACCTCCAACTCCGGCAACGCAAGGGATACACCTAACCGCACCATCTCCTGCGCAATGGTCACAACAAATGTCAAAAAAGCCACATGAAGCACCGCTGTCTTGATAGGGCAGCTATAGTTCTGCCAAAGCAGAAACAGATTGACTCCGAAAAACGGCAGAAAATACAGCCTATCAAATCCATACCAGTTCGCGGCAAACAAAATCAAATAACCAATCACAAGATAAGTAATCAAAGCAGACAGCCGTTCCCGTCGGGGAAAGATAAATTGAAAATACAGCCAGGCGATCAATCCCTGAGCAAGTGACCAAAGGAGAATATACAAAGCAGAATTTCCCATTATTTCCCCCGCTCCAGATAAAGCAAAAACGCTTCTTTGAACTCTTTATACTTGCGCCGTGTCAGGTAGGCTTCCTTTTCCCGGTCGCCGTATTTCAGCAAGATTTTATCTTTGCCGATGATGCTGACATAGCGCATATTGATGATAAAACTACGGTGTGGGCTGTAAAAGCAGGGGAGGGTAAGGGTAGATTTCCAGTGTTCCATGGTATCGGTGCTGACGAAGATCCCGTTCGGCGTGTGAACCAATACACGGCGTTCCATAGCCTCCACGCAGATGATCTCCTCGGCTCTGCGCATCACAACGCCATCGGCGGTGACGATGGCGTATTCCCTGGATGACTGATTGTACTGCCGCAGAGCTTCCTGGAGATTGCTGTGAAGCCGCTCCTTGTCGACAGGCTTGGACAGATAGCGGAACACCTTGGTCTGCATGGCTTCGTCCAAGTAATCCGGATAGGCGGTGACGATGAAAACGATGGCATAGGGGCTGAATTTGCGCAGAGCCACACCTGCCTGAATGCCACTGATTCCACCCATTTCCACGTCCAGAAAGGCCATATCCACCCGGCGCTCTGCTGCCAGCATAGCCTCGGCACTTTCGTAGGCGGCGAATTCCGGCATGGGCAGCTTCCGTTCCCGGAAGTAATCCGCCACATATTCCTGAAGCTGATCTCGTATCACAGGATGATCGTCGCAAAAAACAAAACGCACAGGTGTCACCTCCTTTTCTCACAAACAACAGCATTATACCACACCGCAGCCCCGGTTGGAAGAACCGAATTGACCAAAACTGCATCAAAAATGTCGTTTCGCGTAGCGGACCTTGCCAAAATGCTCTGATCCGGATATGGTAAAACTATCCAGAGCAGGAGGTGAGTCCCATGCAGAAGTGAGCTGTACCCCAAATGCAAGTCGATCAATATCTCGACATTTACTTAGGAGGTATTCTCATGAAACGAAATGTACGTAAGATCGCCGTCATCCTTTTGGCTGTCATGCTCTTTTCCGCTCTGACCATGGCCGCCTATGCAAGCGCTGTCCAACGAGATTTTTCGAAATACATCAACTACACTAGCTTTTCTACCATTGGTGAGACCGGAGAAAAAACCGACATCAGTGATTTGTATATCAGAATTGACAGCTGCGCCGGTTCAAACTATGTATCCGTTCGTGCATTAGGTTGTGATGATGATGGAGACAATACCATCAATCTTACGAGATACAACAACCAGATTGTTGACAGCGTGCAATGCTATATTGGTCGGGACTATGTAGTTGACTCCTATATTAAGGAGCGAGGTTACCATTTTGCAACATTTGCATTGAAGGCCAACGGTCCTTCGATGACCGCTTCTGGTTATTGGGCTCCCGATACCTATGCAAACCACGGCTATACGCAAGCCACCACCACCCCTTAATAATTCCCTGCCCCACCGCCTACGGGCGGTGGGGTAACCACCCAAAAAGGAGGGGCGATTATGAATCGCAAGTTATGTGTTTTGTTAATTCTATGTTTTTGTATATCCCTGGTACTATCGGCCTGCCACTCTGCAAGCAGCGACGACATGGAAGAAACCCGTATTCGGGACAATACCGAAGTGATGCCCAAAAATATAATCCAGATCGGTGACAGTTTTGAATATACTCCCATCGGAGCCATGGGTCATTTTCTGTGCAAAGTAACCGATGCCCGTATCATTACCAAGCAAGAAGATTGTCCGCCTAAAGAGCTTCTTGAATCCAGTAATTTGTATGCTTCCGTAGACGGCGAGCGGATACGTTTTCCTTACGAAGAGTGGTTTACGGAGGGCGGTGCCTTTGACCACGGCTGTCGTTTTCTTATGGCAGAGCTGACTGTAACCAATGTTGATGCCGTATCCCCCACGGACACCAACCTTGAGGAGATCGTCTATAATAACCCCTACCGTTTTGCGCCTCACAATTTTGTTAGATTGACAAATCTCTGCGATTTATCTACTACAGAAGAAGAACAAAGCTACTATAAAATCGCCGTGACCTATTGCAGTCCTTGGCAGGACGCACCGGCAGACGATCCTGCCACCAGCGGCCAGGAACAATTTTCCTTTCTTGTCCAGCCCGGGGAAACGGTTACCTTCACAGTTGGCTTCCTACTCAGTACAAACCGGGACGGCACTCCCCTTGATCCATCCATGCTCATGCTTTGCCGCAGTTCAGAATCCGGTGTGGAAACTGGGCTGTTTGTTGACCTAAAATTAGGAGATGATTGATATGAAAGTAACCATCCGCTCAGAACTGTATAAAGCAGTCCATACCCGGATGTTATACATAGCCATCGCCCTCGGTGTGGCAATTTGTGCCGGAGATATCATAGAAAATATCATTAAAATAAGATTTTTTAATGAGCAAATGGAGTGGATGCTGGTTGCTGATTTTCCGATACGCACGGGGCATACCGGCTATTCCCTGTTCTATCTGTGGATGGGCATTTCCCCATTGACGTCCAGCGGCAGTTTATTCCACATTGTCTGGCCGGCTTTGGCGGCCATGGCCTATGGCTGGTCTTATAACGAAGAGCGGCGCAGCGGCCTGTACAACCAGATCGTCATCCGCAGCAATCCTACAGCCTATTACAACGCCAAGTATATCGGCGTATTCGTCAGCGGCGGTTTGGCGGTGTCGGTACCTCTGCTTATCAACCTGCTGGTGAACGCCCTGATCCTGCCCTATGACATTCCCTTCCCGGGCACGATTCCAAACGGCTATTTCCTGTCCCAATTCTTCTACACCTGCCCCTGGGCTTACGGCCTGATTTGGTGCGGCATGGTGTTTCTCATGGGCGGCGCGGCGGCCTGCTTCTGCTTCATCACCGGAACCAAGCTGCGCCACAGCGTAATGGTCATTTTGGTTCCCTATGCCATATATATCTGCATCGATGCCGTTCTTTACGGCTTTCTGCCAAATGTGATGACGAAAATCAATCTGATGATCTCCCCCCTGTGGCAGATCCAAGCCCGTCCGCCGCTTCATAACCCCGCATGGCTTCTGTTTGCATTTCTGGCTGTGGAAACGGCGATCTCCTACGGGGTCGGTTACTGGCAGGTGGTGAAGCATGAACTGGTTTGAAGTATAATGACCAAAACTGCATCAAAAATGTCGTTTCGCGCAGCGGGCCTTGCCAAAATGCTCTGATTCGGATATGGTAAAACTATCCAGAGCAGGAGGTGAGTCCCATGCAGAAGTGAGCTGTACCCCAAACACAAGTCTATCAACATCTTGATATTTACTTAGGAGGTATTCTCATGAAACGAAATGTACGTAAGATCGCCGTCATCCTTTTGGCCGTCATGCTCTTTTCCGCTCTGACCATGGCCGCTTATGCTGGTACAAGTCAACGTGATTTTAGTGTGTACACCACCTTTGGCACTTTTACCCTCATCGGTGAAGAAGATGAGAAAGATAGCGGCAGTGATATGTTCATCAAGATCAGTTCATCTAATGGATGCTCTTCGTATAACGTACGGGCAATGGGCTGCGACGACGATGGCGAAAACCCGGTAAATTGTACGCTGTACAACGGGCAGGCTGTCAGCTACGTCCGCTGCTATCTCGGAACCAGCTACGGAATTCCTAATGAAATTTCCGAAAATAACTACGACTTTGCCACTCTGTCCTTGTCCCCCAATGGTCCAAGTACTAACACTTCTGGTTATTGGGCACCTGACACCGTTGCAAATAAGTATAGTCCCGCTACCCCGTAACCCCCTCATCCCCACCGCCTTCGGGCGGTGGGGATCCAGAAAGGAGCGAATATCGTGAAAAGAAGAAATTTGCTTGTTATCACAGCCGGTATTTTGGTGCCCCTGATACTGTCTGCTTGCGGAAAAGAAGGTGAAAGCGAACCCACCCGAATTCGGGACAACACCGAGGTGATGCCCCAAAACGTAATCCAGTTAGGGGACGACTATGAATACACCCCCGTTGATGTTACCGGACATTTTCTATGCAAGATTACCGATGCCCGGATTATTACCGATCCGGAAGATTGCCCGCCCAAAGAGTACATGGAATCCAGCAATTTGCGTGCCACCGTAGATGGAGAGCGGGTTCGCTTCCCCTACGAGGAGTGGTTCACAGAGGGCGGAGCCTATGACCATGGCTGCCGGCTTGTGATGGTGGAGCTGACTGTAACGAACGTAAATGCCCAATCGCCTGTTAGCACGGAAGCAAATCCCGATGGATATAATGACCCCTACCGTTTTGCGCCACACAACTTTGTAAGATTGATAAATCTAGCTGACCTGAGTGGGAATGACGAGTACCAGAGCTATCAGAAAATTTTCTGCAACTTTTGCAGCCCGCACATGGACGCCCCGGAGGATGACCCCGCTACCGACGGACAGGAGAATGTATCTTTCCGTGTCCAGCCTGGGGAAACCGTAACGTTCACCATGACCTTCCCCCTCAATACCAATCAGGACGGCACCACTCCGGAGCTGTCTATGCTCATGCTTTCCTCCGGTGCCAACACCGATGTGGAAACCGGATTGTTTATCGACCTGGAATTAGGAGATGATTGATATGAAAGTAACCATCCGTTCGGAACTGTATAAAGCAGTTCACACCCGGATGTTATACATAGCCATTGCCACCGGCCTGGTAATTTGCGCTGTGGATGTTGTTTCCAGCATTGGCTTAATTCAGGAATTTGCCACACGTATTGCATCCATGGTAAATCGGAATGCCAGTCTGCGCACGAGTCATACCGGCTATTCCCTGTTCTATCTGTGGATGGGCATTTCCCCATTGACGTCCGGCGGCAGTTTATTCCACATTGTCTGGCCGGCTTTGGCGGCCATGGCCTACGGCTGGTCGTATAACGAAGAGCGGCGCAGCGGCCTGTACAACCAGATCGTCATCCGCAGCAATCCTACAGCCTATTACAATGCCAAGTATATCGGCGTATTCGTCAGCGGTGGTCTGGCTGTGTCTATCCCTTTGCTCATCGACCTACTGGTGAATGCCCTGATCCTGCCCTATGACGTTCCCTTCCCGGGCACGATCCCCAATGGCTATTTCCTGTCCCAATTTTTCTACACCTGCCCCTGGGCTTACGCATTGATTTGGTGCTGCATGGTATTTCTCATGGGCGGAGCGGCAGCCTGCTTCTGCTTCCTTTCCGGGACCAAGCTGCGCCACAGCGTAATGGTGATTCTGGCCCCCTATGCCATGTATATCTGCATCGATGCCGTTCTTTACGGCTTTCTGCCGAATGTGATGACGAAAATCAATCTGATGATCTCCCCCCTGTGGCAGATCCAAGCCCGTCCGCCGCTTCATAACCCCGCATGGCTTCTGTTTGCCTTCCTGGCCGTGGAAACGGCGATCTCCTACGGGGTCGGTTACTGGCAGGTGGTGAAGCATGAACTGGTTTAATGTATTCGGCCACGATATTCGTGGCGGCATCCTGCGGCGGCGGTATCTGCTGGTGCCGGTGTTATTCATCATACCTTGTTTCGACTGTATGCGCCGGCTGAACGGCTTTGCCGGTTCCTGGATGGATTATCTGATGCACTGCTTCCGGGGCTCCTTCGCTCCAACGGATATTGGAAGCTTTGAGTTTCCCATTCTGTGGCTTCTTATTCTCGGCGGTTGTATGTTCTTGAATTTGGACTATCCCCTGAACGACCTGACCGACGCAGGCTTGCAGGTCATCGTCCGCACCCGTCGCCGCCGGGACTGGTTCCTTTCCAAATGCGCATGGAACTTGTTAAGCTGCGCCGTATACGTCCTGCTGGGGGCGCTCACAGCATTGCTGTTCGCTTTGGTTTTCGGAGGCAGCGCCTCCCTGGTCAACACCCCCGGCGCCGCAGAACGGACACTGTCCATATTCGTCATGGATTCTCTGCCCATGGGACAAGCTTTGTTGGTCGCCTTGGTGATGCCGTATCTGACCATCGCTGCTCTGAATATGCTGCAAATGTCCCTGAGCCTTGTGATGAAGCCCATTTTCAGCTTCCTGATCTGCATTTGTATGCTGATCTCTTCTGCATTTTACGCTTCCCCGTTTTTGTTGGGCAACGGCGCAATGGTCGTGCGCAACGGCATCCTGGTAGAAGGTATGCTGAACCCCGGCACCACAGCGTTGACCTGCCTTGGGTTCATCGTCTTAAGTATTATCATCGGAATCGTCCGGTTCCAGCGCATGGATTTCCTGCGCTACGAAGGTTAGGAGGGCCAAATGAAAATTAAGATCAAAAATGCTACAAAAATCATCCGGGGGGCTGTCATTCTGAAGGATATCCAGCTTGAGCTGGAAAGCGGCACGATCTACGGCCTGCAAGGTCCCAACGGCGGCGGAAAAACCATGCTCATGCGCCTCATCGCGGGGTTGATCCGCCCCACACGGGGGAATGTTTTTGTAGATGGTAAACAGATGGGCAAGGACATTGACTTTCCGCCGTCTGTGGGTGTTCTCATCGAAAATCCGGGCTTTTTGCCCAACTATACCGGTCTGAAAAATCTGGAGCTGTTGGCACAGCTCCAGGGTCGTGCTGATACAGAACAGATTCGGCAAACGCTAACCGAAGTGGGCTTGAATCCTGACGACCCCCGGAAATACCGCAAGTATTCCCTTGGTATGAAGCAGCGACTGGGCATCGCCGCTGCATTGATGGAAAAGCCGGATCTGATCCTGCTGGACGAGCCCACCAATGCGCTGGATGAGGAAGGCGTGGCGCAGATCTGTACCCTGATCCGAAGAGAGCGGGAGCGTGGGGCGCTGATCGTCATGTCCTGCCACGATGCCCACATTCTGGAGAGTCTTGCTGACCAGATCATCACTGTTACGGACGGTGACGCCAGAAAGAAGGCGGTATCATGAAAAAACACAAGAAATGGATCATTGCCGTTATTTGCATTTTGCTGGCAACGGCTTGGATCTGGCGCTATGTCAGTATGAACAAATACTATGATGATCTGGACAATGGCGAGTACAAGCTCTATCAAATGGGCGAGATGGTTCCCTTTGAGGACGATTCCACGGGCAACGGAGAAAACTTAAACGGTTGCTATATTCAGGCAACCGGTATCCAGGTGCGAGATTGCGACGCATTGCTCAAGGAAAAGAATTTGACCCTGTCTTCCCATTATCAAAAGCCGGAAAAACTGGTACTGGTTACCGTCACCGTCAAAAACGAAACCAGCGAGGAAAAAATGCTGCCATTAACCGGCATTGGGCTTCACGGCGTAGACACCAACGTCAGTATGAATAACGAACTGCTGTACGGACTCAATCCCCAACTGAATAAGAATGCCAATATTACGCTCTCATCCAGTGAGGTGTGCTCGTTTGTGCTGCCTTATGATTTGTACCGTTCCCGCTTCGGCGGCATTACATGGATGAACATCAAAAGATATAAATTCTATCTTCAGGTCACTTCCGCAATGACCCAAAAAGAGATACTGTTAACTTCGTAACATCCGCAGGAATGTCCCGCTACAATACCGGAAAGTATATGGACAGTACCAAAACCATCACCTTTGCGGAAATCGAAGCCGCAGGATTAAGTTCGGATCTGACTGCGTCACCGGGACCAAATCAGCACGATGGTTTTGATACGAAACCATCGTGCTTTCTCCTTATTGGTTGATATTTACACAGCAATTTGATATATTCTATTTGACAACTTGATTTTGACAGAGGGCATAAGCATATGAGCAAAGGGACTGTAAAAGAAAAACGAATTATAATGGTGTGGTATTAAGGCAATTCCAATTGGCCTAACTGATCAACATAGTTTCATTTTAATGAGAGTTTCACTTTTTCACAGAGTTTCACTTTGGAGTTGAAATTCTGTGAAACTGAAATGAAACGGAGCAAAATTATCATACTTTTCCAAAAAAATAAGTGGGGGCGATGCCCCCACTTATATTTTTTGACCGAGAACAGACTCGAACAATTAAATGCAACTGTCCGGTGGACAGTTGCATTGGAGCGTGTCAAAAAAGCGGTGTCATTCCGAGCCAGTGCGCACACTGGCGTGGGAATCCCCGAGTTTTTCGAACTTTATTAGTCAAAAAACCAGCATTTCACTCCTATTTAGGGGATTGCCACACCAGTGATTCAGATGCGGTATGATTGCCACGGGCAATCATTGAGATTGAAATTCGCTGCGCGACGCACCGCGGTCGCTGGTTCGCAATGACAGGTTTTTTGACAGTCTGAGGCACCCCAATGGGGTGCCCTTTTTGGTGCCGTTGGTGGGACTCGAAAGGCCGACCCCGGCACAGCCGGGGTAAAAAGTGTCCGGTGGACACTTTTTAGGCCGTGGGAGAGTCCCCTGAAGGAAGATTGTCGATAATGTAGCAAATGATTGTTTAGCGCTGTATTGTAGGGCGGGGGCATGCCCCGCCCTACAGTGGGTCTGTCCCAGCCTTAACGGGGCGAAACATACTTGCAAAGCGGCATTGTTTGCTGTATAATGGGAAAATACGAAAGCAAAGGAGAAACGGCTATGTCGAAAAATAAGAAAAAAAGCTCCATGTTTACTACTATTGCCATTTTGCTGGTTGTGCTGATCGCATTGATCGTGGCATCGGTGTGCATGGGCAGAAAGCAGCCCCAGGGGAACGATGAGGTCACCACGCCCACTACCCAGCAGAATCAGTCTACCACTCAGGCTACCGACCCCACCGAAGAATCCACCACCGAACCCACCACGGAGCCTACCGAGCCTACTGTTCCGCCCGTGGTGAAGGAATCCACCGCCACCATCGGTGCCACCGGTGATATCCTCATGCACGATCTGGTGATCAAGAGCGGCTACGACAGCGGCACCGACAGCTATGATTACAACTACAGCTTTGAGTATTTCAAAAATATCGTATCCCGGGTGGACTACGCCGTCGCCAACCTGGAGGTCACCCTCTGCGGCAGCGACAACGGCTATGCCTACAAGGGGTATCCCCAGTTCAATTCTCCGGATGCCATTGTGGATGCGCTGAAAAACGCAGGCTTTGACCTGCTGCTCACCGCCAACAACCACTCCTACGACACTGGCTCCAAGGGCTTCTACCGCACCCAGGAGGTCGTGGAAGCTGCCGGTCTGCCTCACATCGGCAGCCGTCCCACCCAGGAGGCGAAGCCCTACTACATCGCTGAGGTCAACGGCATCAAGATCGGCATGATCAACTACACCTACAATACCTCCTCCACCACCACCGGTAAGGTTGCGCTGAACGGCATTCCGCTGTCTGAGGAGTGCTCCGCGCTGATCAACACCTTCAGCTACAGCGATCTTGGCGGTTTCTACGAGAAGCTGGAGGGTGAGATGGAGGCCATGTACCAGGACGGTGCCGAGGCGATCGTTCTGTATATCCACTGGGGCAACGAGTATCAGACCACGGAGAACGCCACCCAGCGGAAGATCGCACAGAAGCTGTGCAATATGGGCATCGACGTGATCGTGGGCAACCATGCCCATGTGCCCCAGCCGGTCAAGCTGCTGACCAGCGAGGAGGACGACAGCCAAAAGACCCTCTGCCTGTATTCCACCGGTAATGCGCTGTCCAACATTTACGGCAACAAGAGCTTCCCGGTGAACACCGAGGATGGTATGCTGTTCACCTTCACCTTCGCTAAGTATTCCGACGGAACGGTGCTTCTGGAAAGCGCCGATGTGATCCCCACCTGGGTATACCGGTATGACGAAAACAATGTGCGCAAGTTCAAGGTGCTGTACATGGATGATGCCGTGGAGGATTGGACGAGTGTGATGGATCTCAGCGACAGTCTGCTGAAAAAGTGCGAGGACTCCTATGACCGCACCATGGGCATCGTTGGCGCAGGTCTTGCGGAAGCGAATCAGTACTATGCTGCCAATCAGATCGATGTAGAGGCATCTATTGGCGTGGAATAAACATCAAAAAGGGCTGCAATCGCAGCCCTTTTTCTTTATACATTTACATATCCGCAAAGGAGCTTCAGCGTGTTGTGCACGCCCTGGATGTGGCTGCGCTCGTAGCCATGGCTGGCGTAGACACCGGCGCCGATCAGACCATGTTGGATATCCGCACCGGAGCGAAGGGTGGCCTCCACGTCGGAGCCGTAGAAGGGATACACATCCACCGCGTAGTCTGCCTCGGATGCCTTGGCGGCGGAGATCAGCTTGCCCACCAGGTCGTAGCTGTATGGTCCGCCGGAGTCCTTGGCGCAGATGCTCACCTGCTTTTCGGTGCAGTTCAGTCCGTCGCCCACGCAGCCCATGTCCACGGAAATCGCCTCGGTGATGCCCTGGGGCACCGAGGCGGAGCCGCCGTGATTCACCTCTTTATACATCGTCATATGTACCCACACCTTCCGGGGGAGCGCCACCTCGTTGTCCTTCAGATACTTGGCGAAGCCCAGCAGGATGCCCACACTGAGCTTATCGTCCAGAAAACGGCTCTTCAGATAGCCGGACTCGGTGCGCCGGGTACGGGGGTCAAAGCAAACAATGTCGCCCACCTGCACCTCGCCGGCATCGTCCGGGACGATCTCCACCGTGTCCCAGCTCCGTTTGGCGGAGTCGTAGTCCTTGTTCACATGGACAGAGGCGTTGCAAAGCTGGCAGGTGCCCTCCAGGATCCGCCCATCCCGGGTGTAGATGCGGACGTTTTCGCCCTCGGCGTTGTTGGCATTCATGCCGCCCAGGGGCGTCAGCTTCAGACGACCGTTGGGCTTGACCTGCGCCACCATGGCGCCCAGGGTGTCGGCGTGGGCTTCCAGCAAAAGACCGTCGCCTTCACCGCCCAGATCGATCAAAACGCCGCCTTTTCGGGTGATTTCTGCGGAAAATCCCAGCTCCGAAAAGGCGTTTTTCACCCACTGGGCAGCCTTTGCGGTGAATCCGGAGGGGGAGTCGATGGCAAGCAGAGCCGCGGTTTGCTCCCAGGCGTAGTCGGCGTAGGAAATGTTGATCATGGGGTCATCCTCCTAAAATGTAGTAGTGCCAAACTCCGGCGATCTCCCGGAGAAAATAGTTGACCAAATAGACCTGATTACCGGTGGTGGCGGGGATGCCGTGGGCGGTCACGCCGCAGGCCTCGGCGAACATGGTGCCCCGGTACAGGTGAAATTCGCTGGACAGCAGACCGATCTCTGTGGGACGGGTGCCGGTTTTTTCTTCGATGATGTCCAGGGAGAAGTTCAGATTCTCCCAGGTGGAGGTGGCTTGATCCTCCAGCCAGATACGATCCGCTTCGATGCCCCGTTCCACCAGTCCGTTGTACATGCACTGGGCTTCGGAGATGCCCTCGTCGTCGCCCTGACCGCCGGAAACCACGGCAACGGTATCCGGATTGGCTTGCAGATATGCTGCCGTCGCATCGATCCGCTCCCGGAGGGTACGGGACGGCTCGGTGCCATTGACCTTAGCGCCCAAAACCACGATGTATTGACACTTTGCATCCGGCTCACCGGATGCGGCGATGCCGATGCGAATGCCGGTGATGCTGGCAAGGATCACGCCGACAGTCAGTATGAGGGTAAGGATCACGGACAGAACCTTTACCAAGGTGGCAAACCGGCGAAGCAGCCGCCACAGCACCAAATAGCAGAATATCACCGCCGCCAGCGCCCAGCACACCAGCCCCAAAAAGGCGGTGGTGTTGGATTGGCGCAGGGTGTAGCCCAATAGGATCAGTAATGCAGGTATGCACCATAACAGAAGCCTGCCAAGGATTTTCACAAAACCGCCTCCTTATATTTATATAGTATACCACGTATTTGTGAACTTTTCAATGATTTATCACTCCATAAAATAACAGCTCCGGGGGACCCGGAGCGGTTTTGGTTATACGTCCTTGCTCTTGGAGGCGATCTCCATGAGGCACTTGGCGATGAATGCGTCGGGGGTCATGGCGCCCAGGTCGTCGCCCTTGCGGGTACGGACGGACACGGTGCCATTTTCAATGTCCCGATCGCCGACCACCAGCATGTAGGGGATCTTCTGCATCTGCGCCTCACGGATCTTGTAGCCCAGCTTCTCGCTGCGGCAGTCGGTTTCGGCGTGGATGTTCAGAGCGTTCAGCTTCTCAGCCAGATCCTTGGCGTACTCGTGAGCACGGTCGGTGATGGGCAGGACCTTCACCTGGGTAGGCATCATCCACAGAGGCAGTGCGCCGGCGTACCGCTCGATGAGGTATGCCAGGGTCCGCTCATAGCAGCCCAGGCTGGTGCGGTGGATGATATAGGGGGTCTTCTTCTGACCGTCGGCATCGGTGTATTCCATGCCGAACTTCTCTGCCAGCAGCATATCGATCTGGATGGTGACGATGGTGTCCTCCTTGCCGAACACATTCTTGTACTGAATGTCCAGCTTGGGACCGTAGAACGCGGCCTCGTCGATGCCAATTTCGTACTTCACACCCAGGTTGTCCAGGATGTTGCCCATGACACGCTGTGCCTCTTCCCACTGCTCGGCGGT
>JAZNRS010000120.1:0-27778 GCA_045590815.1 Faecousia sp. | reverse complement strand
GGCTGTAAGCCGCAGAGCGCCGCTTGCGGCGCAAAGGCTCCCTTGTGCAAAGGGAGCTGTCAAAAATCGGCCCTTCGGAACCGATTTTTGACTGAGGGATTGTTTGCTGATCCCCTATAATTTTCCGTTTTTCCAATTGATGCCGTGATACAATCCCTCCGACCTCGCTTTCGCTCGGCCACCTCCCTTTGCACAAGGGAGGCGTTCGCCTTCGGCGACGGCGGGGGCATACCCTCGCCCTACCAAGATAAACAATCATTTACTTTCTCAAAATACGCAAAAAGTTGGGGCAGAAAAATCCGCCCCAACACATTTATCATATCATAAAAGCCCATCCTGCGTCAAGCATTTTTCTCCCGAAAGTTTTCGTTTCTCCGATTTGCACTATTTATATGCAACTTTTTTAGACAATATTCCATCTTGCATTTTGCAAATCTATCGTCTATTATATAGATACAAAGAGGTGATACCAATGATCTAATCACTCTAAGATCCTCATGAAAAACAGGATCGAAGACGGGCTTTCACCTAATCTTCCGATGACATAGAATTTCTCAGAAACCATAATCAAGGAATTGATCCGGAAGCAATTCAAACTCATCGAAAGTCGCGTCTATTCTAAGAAAGCGAGGTAACCAAGATGTTAGATATCAAGAATTCAATGAAATGACCCTTGATTGTTGTGGTGGTCACGCAACAATCAAGGGTCATTTCTTTTTTATATTCAAATTTCCAGTACCGTGCCGGTGGAGATGGCAAAGAGCCGTTCCCCCATCACGGTTTTCATTTTTTCATACTGTGCCTGCCCGGTGCAGTGGCCGGTATAATACACCGCAGGAATCGCCATCAACCCCTTTGCCGCTTCCAGCAAAAAAGGATCCTCAGGAGGCACCGCCTTAAAGTGAAAACCACCCACCAACACATCCGGGCGGAACCACCCGACGATCTGTAAGATTCCCTTATGCGAGCAGCCGCTGACGCAAACTGTCTTACCCTTTTCCTGAATCAGCAAATACTGCTCATGGCGAAAATCCTCTGCCACAAGCAGGCCATCCTGTTCCACCGTCAGACCGTAGCTTTCCGGCTGATGTCCATATTCGTTGCCGGAACGCAGGCACATCCCCTGCCCCAGATCCAAAAAATCTTCGGTAAAAATCAGTCTGTCTGATTCTGTCGGTTCCAAACCGATATTTTTTCCGATGGCATTGTAATGCTTCTCAAAGGCTAAGCGACTCAGGTATACCGGCGCCTTGCCATTGATTTTCAGGAAGGTTTCCAGTCCGCCGCCGTGGTCATAATGTCCGTGGGAAAGAATCGCCAGATCCACCCGGCTCAGATCAATGCCCAATTTCTCCGCGTTTTCCGCGAAAGCACGTCCCTGCCCCATATCGAACAAAATCCGCCGTCCGGCGGCTTCTATATACAGACTCAGCCCATGCTCCGCCGCCAAATCCTCCCGGCAGGCGGTATTTTCCACCAAAGTGACAATTTTCATATCATACCTCACAGAAAAGGGCGTGTTGCAAATACCGCAACACGCCCTGTGGCAATTAAAACAGAGGCGCAGAATATACGCCGTTTTCGATGAGCTTGCGGAAGCTCTCCACCACCGCAGGCTTATCCTCACGGTAAGTAACGCCGAACCACTTGTCTTGGGTCTCCAGCACCTGCACGGTGACCTTCCCCTCCCGAAGGAGCTGACCGATGTAAATGGGCAGCAGGTACTCCGCCTTCAGCGGATCGTCCTTGGCAGCGGTGCGGAAAAATTCCTCAAAGCCAGTTTTCAGCACGCCGATGAACTCCGGCTTCAGCGCCCACATATTCATGGACACATAGCACTCCGGATCCACCGCCACACCGTTGACCTCAGCGCCGTCGGCAGTCTTGACGATGTTCTTGGTTTCCCGCACATCGGTAAGATAGCCATTGCCGTCCACCTGGCAAATGCCACGGGTGACACCGCCATTTTCCGACAAGGTATTCTTCAGCACGAAGCCCGCCATGGCGTAAGCATTCGCCGCACCACCCTTGCACAGGAATTCTCTGAGCTTGACGAAGGCCTCCTTGCCGTAGTAATCGTCGGCATTGATAACAGCGAAGGGGCAATCCACCACATCCGCCGCAGACAGCACTGCCTGACCGGTGCCCCAGGGCTTGGTACGACCCTCGGGAACGCTCACGCCCTCGGGCAGAGCGTCCAGACTTTGGAACGCATAGGCAACCTCCACGCCTCTTGCGGCGCAAACAGCCTCGATCCGGTTGCCGATGACCTCCCGGAAATCCGCCTCAATATCCTTGCGGATGATGAAAACGATCTTGTTGAAGCCTGCCTCCAATGCGTCAAAAATGGAGTAATCCATGATGATCTCGCCGCAGGGACCCACGGGCTCCAGCTGCTTGATGCCGCCGCCAAAACGGGAACCGATGCCCGCTGCCATGATGACCAGTGCTGTTTTCATAACCCTTTCCTCCTGTTTATTTCAGTTCTTTTTCGCAGAGGGTCAGCGCAGAAGCGATGACCGCATCCATGTCGTAATACTTATACTCACCCAGGCGACCGCCGAAGATCACCCGATTTTCCTGCTCCGCCAAAGCCTTGTACTGCTGATAAAGCTGGCCGTTTTTCTCGTCGTTGACGGGGTAATAGGGCTCGTCGCCCACCTTCCACTCGGAGGAATACTCCCGGGAGATGACAGTCTTGGGCTGGGTGCCAAACTCAAACCACTTGTGCTCAATGATTCTCGTCCAGGGGGTTTCCCGGTCGGTGTAGTTCACCGCCGCATTGCCCTGGAAATTGGGCATATCCAGAACCTCGGTTTCAAACCGGACGGAGCGGTACTCCAGCGCGCCCAGCTGATAGCCGAAGTAGGCATCGATGGCGCCGGTGTACACCACCTTGTCCGCCAGCGCATCCAGCTCCGCCTTGTTGTCCAGGTAATCCACATTCAACCGAACCTCAATGCCCTGGAGCATATTAGCGACCATCTTGGTGTAGCCACCCATGGGGATGCCCTGGTAGAGGGCGTTGAAATAGTTGTTGTCAAAGGTCAGCCGTACCGGCAGGCGCTTGATGATAAACGCTGGCAGATCCTTGCAATCTCTGCCCCACTGCTTCTCGGTGTAGCCCTTGATGAGCTTCTCGAAGATATCCCGACCCACCAGAGAAATGGCCTGCTCCTCCAGATTTTTCGGCTCGGTAATTCCAGCCTCCCGGCGCTGAGCTTCGATCTTCACCTCCGCCTCCTGGGGAGTGACCACGCCCCACATCTTGTTGAAGGTGTACATATTGAAGGGCAGACTGTACAGCTCCCCCTTGTAATTGGCCACCGGGGCGTTGGTGAATCGGTTAAACTCCGCGAATTGGTTTACATAATCCCAAACTTGCTTATTATTGGTGTGGAAAATGTGTGCGCCGTAGACGTGGACGTTGATGTCCTCCACCGCTTCGGTGTACACATTGCCTGCGATGTTCGGCCGCTTGTCGATGACCAGCACAGTCTTGCCGGCACGCACCGCCTCCCGGGCGAACACCGCACCGTAAAGTCCGGCACCCACCACCAAATAATCATATTTCATAGGAAAAATCCTCATTTCTTCTTGATGAACTTACCCAAAATTTGCTTCAAAAGCTCGGCGGTCATACTCTCCCGGAGTACCAGGAGCATCACACCGTAGCAGCCGAAGAACAGCGCCGCGGAAAGGATCAGCGCCACCAGCACGCCCAGCTCCAGCCACAGCACCCAAACAGATGCCGCCGTGGCAACAGCCAGCGCCAAAATCAGCTTCCAATAGCCGATTTTCCGGAAGGAAGTCCAAACCTCCTTGCGCAGCACCACGAACTGGTAAGCCAGCACCGCAAATTCCGCCACCGTGGTACCGGCAGCGGCACCGGCAGCCCCAAACCGGGGGATCAGCGCCAGGTTGATGATCACATCCACCACCGCACCCACGATCAGCGACCACAGCACCACCTTTTCCTTGCCCATGGGCACCAAGATCTGAATACCCAGGATGTTGGAAAGTCCGATAAACAGCAGGGTCGGCATAATGATCTGCATAGCAGACACGGCAGGCTCATAGCCCTCGCCGGACAGAAGCAGGATGCCCTGCTTGGCAAAAAGCATGAAATACAGCATCATGGGCAGCGCCGCCACAAAGACGAAATTCAGCGCCTTGCGGGTAATGCCCCGGAACTCCTCCATCAGCCCCCGTTCCACATAGTAAGAGGCTCTGGGCAGCAGCACCACGCCCAAGGAGGTGACGATGCTGACCAAAATGCTCTTGATCTTCACCGCCGCATCGTAGTAGCCGACCACCGTTTCCCCACGCATGAAGCCCAGCATCACCGTATCCAGATTGGTGTAGACGGTGGATGCGCAGGTCATGGCGAAGAAGATCGCCACCGCTTTCAAATGGGGGGTCAGCTTATAGTCGCCCACGGGGCGCATGGAAATAAACTTCCGGGCGTGGACAAAATTGAACACGCTGGAGGCAGAAGCGGCAAAAATGGTGATGCCGCCGTAGATCACATAGTCGCTCTGCTTGCGCACCAGCAAAAACATGGCACCCAAAGCGATGAGCTTGAAGATCATGGAGCGGATGGCGATGTAGCTGTACTGCTCCAATGCCTTATACAGCCACTCCATGCCGATGGTATCGAAAATGATGCTCAAGCTGATCACCAGATACAGCACCCAGTCCTGCCGAAGCTGCGGCACCACAAAGATCGCCCCAAACAGTAGCACATAGGACACCAGGCTCATGATCAGATTGATGATCAGCAGCTCATGGGCGGTCTTGGTCAAGGCCTGCCGATCCTCACGGACCTTGGCGCAGGCACGGACACCGTAGGTGGGGACGCCCAGCCGTGCCAGCATGAGAAAATACGCCACGAAGGCCGTTGCGAAGGTGACCGCGCCCTTTGCCTCCGCCTGAAGCACCCGGTAAATATACGGGGCGCTGATCAGCGGAAACAGAAACGACGACATGGTCAGCATCGCATTCATGATAAAATTCAGCTTGAGGGATTTTTTCTCACTCATATCAATCTCGTTGGAAAATATCTCTTGTATAGACCTTGTCCCGGACATCGTCCAGGCAGGCATCGTAACGGTTGGCGATGATGGCACCGCACTGTGCCTTGAAGGCAGCAAGATCGTTGACCACCTTGCTTCCGAAGAAGGTATCGCCGTCGTTCAGGGTGGGCTCATAGATGATCACGGTGGCACCCTTGGCCTTGATCCGCTTCATAACGCCCTGGATGGAGCTCTGGCGGAAATTGTCGGAATTGGCCTTCATGGTCAGCCGGTACACACCGACCACCACTTCCCCTTCCCGGCTGGCATCAAAGCTTTCGTTAGCGCCGTAGCCGCCGGCAAGCTCCAGCACCCGGTCAGCGATGAAGTCCTTACGGGTGCGGTTGCTGTCCACAATGGCCTGAATCAGATTTTCCGGCACATCCTGATAGTTGGCAAGGAGCTGCTTGGTATCCTTGGGCAGACAGTAACCGCCGTAGCCGAAGCTGGGATTATTGTAATGACTGCCGATACGGGGATCCAGGCAGATGCCGTCGATGATCTGCTTGGTGTCCAGCCCCTTCATTTCGGCGTAGGTGTCCAGCTCATTGAAGAAGGACACACGCAGCGCAAGATAGGTATTGGCAAAGAGCTTGACTGCCTCCGCCTCGGTAAAGCCCATGAACAGCGTATCCACGTCTTCCTTGATGGCACCCTCCTGCAGCAAGGCAGCGAAGATCCTCGCCGACTCCAGCAGCGCTTCATCCGTACCCACAATGATGCGGCTGGGGTAGAGATTGTCATACAGCGCCTTGGACTCCCGGAGAAATTCCGGGCTGAAAAGGATATTTTTGCTTCCGGTCTTTTCCCGGATACTCTGGGTAAAGCCCACGGGAATGGTGGACTTGATGACCATGACGGCGTTAGGATTGGTATCCATCACCAGCCGGATCACCGACTCCACAGCGGAGGTATCGAAGTAATTCTTCTTAGGATCGTAGTTGGTGGGTGCGGCAATGACCACAAAATCCGCCTGGGCATACGCCATTTTAGCATCCAGAGTGGCGGTCAGATCCAGCTCCTTTTCCGCCAGATATTTTTCAATGTAATCGTCCTGGATGGGGGACTTACGCTGATTGATCAGCTCCACCTTCTCCGGCACGATGTCCACCGCATAGACCTTGTGATGCTGGGCAAGCAGCGTGGCGATGGACAGACCCACATAGCCGGTACCGGCCACAGCAATGGTATATTTCTTATTCATATCCGCACCTCAGCTGAGATAAAATTTCTTGTACCACTTGGCGAACCGGCGCAGACCCTCCCGCAGGGGGGTAGCCGGACGGAAGCCCATATCCGCCTCCAACGCGGTGGTATCCGCAAAGGTCACCGGCACGTCACCGGGCTGCATGGGCACCAGCTCCTTGTGAGCCTCAAAATCGTAATCGGCGGGCAGAACCTGGGCAGCGATCAGCTCCTGCTGCAGGATATCCACGAAATCCAGCAGATTTTCCGGGCTGCTGTTGCCGATGTTGTACACCCGGTACGGGGGCAACGGCAGACCGTCCTCGCCGTTTTCCTTGAAGGGGGCACGAACCATCACCCGCTTGACGCCTTCCACGATATCATCCACATAGGTAAAGTCCCGCTTGCAGTTGCCATAGTTGAAGATCTGAATGGTCCCTCCCTTGCGCAGCTTGTTGGTAAAGCCGAAGTAGGCCATATCCGGTCGACCGGCAGGGCCGTACACGGTGAAGAACCGCAGACCGGTGGAGGGGATGTTGTAGAGCTTGGAGTAGGCATGGGCCAGCAGCTCATTGGACTTTTTGGTGGCGGCGTACAGGCTCACAGGGTTGTCCACCTTGTCCTCGGTGGAATAGGGCACCTTCTTGTTGGAGCCGTAGACGCTGGAGCTGGAGGCATACACCAAATGCTCCACCGGATAGTGGCGGCAGGCCTCCAAAATGTTGTAAAAACCGATGAGATTCGCCTCGATATAGGCATCGGGGTTGGTAATGGAATAGCGAACACCGGCCTGGGCTGCCAAATTCACCGCCACGCAGAAGCCGTGCTTTTCAAACAGACTGTCCACCAGCGCCTTGTCCGCAATGCTGCCCCGGACGAACTCCCACTTGGAGCCGGGATACTGCGCCGCCAGCTTCTCGATCTCCGACAGCCGGTACTCCTTGATGGACACATCGTAATACGCATTCATATTATCCAAGCCGACAATGGAGATATCCTCCACCGTCTTGAGCAGCTCCATCACCAGGTTTGCGCCGATGAAGCCTGCGGCACCGGTGACCAGTACAGCCTTGCCGCTCAAATTCACATTGGGTGTCAGCATAATGTTCCCTCTTCCAAAAATATTGTCCGCCATTAGGGCAGACTACGCCTTATATTTTATACTATCACAAATGTAACCATTTCGCAACTGTTTTTCCCTAATAATCCACAAAATCCCGGAAAAGGGTTTCTAAGATAAATGATTGTTTACAAGACCTTCCCCCTGGGGGGAAGGTGCCTCCGAAGGAGGCGGATGAGGGGGTTACAGACCGCAAAACTGCTGTTTGACCCCTCATCAGTCAAAAATCAAAGATTTTTGACAGCTTCCCCCCAAAGGGAAGCCTTTGCGCCCTGCGGGCGCTGTCGCCCCAACGGGGCGACACATTTACTCCGCTAAACAATCATTTACTGCTATATATGAACCGGTTGCATTTTCAAGCCGCTTCCGCTATAATATACAAAACACATTTGAGGTGCCGCTATGAAACCTTGGAAACATTTCAAAACCATCACCACCCATCGCCTGCTGGTCATGGGCGGTTGCTTTCGCATGGGCCTGATCCGTCAGGGTCTGACCCACGACTTATCCAAATATTCTTTTGTGGAATTTTGGAACGGTGCCCGGTACTATCAGGGAGTACGCAGCCCCAATGCCGCTGAGCGTGAGGACAAGGGGTTCAGCGAAGCCTGGATGCATCACAAAGGGCGCAACCGCCATCACTATGAGTACTGGGTAGACATGAATCGGGAAACCCGCACCTATCAACCGGTGCCAATCCCCCGGCGGTATCTGGCGGAAATGATTGCTGACCGGATCGCCGCCTGCAAGGTCTACGAGGGCAAAAACTACACGCCTGCATCCCCTCTGGGCTACCTGATGCGCAGCCGGGAAAAGGATCTGATGCACCCCCAGACCCGTCGGGAATTGGAGTATTTGCTGACCATGCTCCGGGACAAGGGGGAGAAGGAAACCTTCCGCTATATCCGCAAAGAGCTTTTGAAAGGCGTCCCTTTTCCGTGGGAACAGACGAAAGCTTAACGATTTTTTCACACATTTTTCAGCAAAGTGGCATATAATGCGCAGGAATGGCAAATTTGATTGACTATGTGCTGTTTTTATGGTAATATACTGGAAATATTTACTTTGACAAGATAAAAATGTGAGGTTTTTGGTTATGGGAGCGAAGACCCCTGTTGATAATCACAAGCATCGCAGACCTCGGAAGCTGGACGTTCTTGACCGGGATGAACAGCTTCACACCAAGCGAGGCTATTGGGCGTTGCGCCGTGGACAGGATATTTTCTTCTCTGCGCTGGCACTGCTGCTGCTGTGGCCTGTGATGCTGATCGTTGCGCTGATCATTGTCATCGATGACCCCCACGGGCATCCTGTGTTTTCCCAGATCCGTTGCGGACGGGATGGGAAGCTGTTTAAGATGTATAAATTCCGCAGTATGTACTCCAATGCCGAGGAAATGCTGAAGGATCTGCTGGACGAAAACGAGATGGACGGCCCGGCTTTCAAGATGAAGGACGATCCCCGGATCACCCGGGTGGGTCGGTTCATCCGCAAGACCAGTCTGGACGAGCTGCCTCAGCTTTGGAATGTGCTTCGTGGCGACATGAGCATCGTTGGCCCCCGTCCGGCACTGCCCCGTGAGGTGGAGCAGTACGATGAGCTGCAAAAGCAGCGGATGTACGTCACCCCCGGTCTGACCTGCTACTGGCAGGTGCAGCCCAAGCGGAATGATATCACCTTCGACGAATGGATGGCGCTGGATCTGAAGTATATTCAGGAACGGAGCTTCGTCGTGGACTGGAAAATCATTTTCCAGACGGTGATCACGGTGATCCGCAAAGAAGGCGAATAAATCCATATTCCCTGGGCAAGCTACCTATGCCCAGGGAAAATTTTTTAGAACTTGGTAAAAAGTACTTGACTTTTCCTGCAAAATGCGTATAATAAACCTTGCGCTTGACGTAGAGGATTAGTGTAACGGTAGCACACCGGACTCTGACTCCGTTCGCGGGGGTTCGAATCCCTCATCCTCTGCCAATAATAAAAGCCACCCGAATGGGTGGCTTTTATTATTGGCAGAGAAGGGATTCGAAAGGGCGGCCTTGCCGCAGGCAAGGCAAAAAGTGTCCGGTGGACACTTTTTAGCCCGTGGGAGAATCCATTGATTCCAGAACGCAGCCCTTGTGGCTGTGGGCTGGGATCAATTTAGGTCGTAGCAGAGCCTGAAAAGGCTGGACGGCGGCAACACCTTAATTAAATCGAATCCCTCATCCTCTTTTTTCGAGCTAAGTGTGTCTTTGGCACGATAAGCGATGCTAATGCATCGTGAAGTTGCTGCGCAGTGAAGTGCCTGCGGGCGTGAGTGGCACACTTAACTTCACATCATACGTAAGCACGATGCTTCACAGTGTCATCGCCGTTGCTTCACTTGGGCGAAGCCCAAACTTCTCTGAATATTGCTTGTTACAGATGTTTATGATATAATTTGTTCCACAAATAAGAATTTGCAAGTTCTTTGCTAACCAATAGCAACCCATATTTTTCATTTTGCAACCTGTAATTGGTTTGAAATTTTAACACGATGTGTTACAATTTCATCATCAACAGCAAGGAGGTTATACCACATGACAGTAGGTGGAAAAATAGCGAAACTACGCAGAGAACAAAACTTAACGCAAGAGCAATTTGCAGATATGTTGAAGGTATCACGGCAATCTGTATCAAAATGGGAACTGGATATTACATACCCAGATACAGAGAAACTGATTAGAATTAGCAAAATATTCAATTGTTCACTGGATTATCTCTTGAAGGATGAGGTGGAACGAATGGATAATAATATTGCGACAGCAAACGAAGAATTAAAAGAGAATAAGATTCGCGCCGGAGTGCTGACATATTTATCCTTCCCTCCATTTTTTGGATGGATTGTGGGGATAATTTCCCTTAAATTTCAAAAGGACCACATGAAAAACAAAGTGCAAATCGCTTTGACAATTTTAGGGATGCTATTCTCCTTAATTCTTACAGGGGCAATGATTGCAGGATTTTTGTTCGAATTATAAGATACTTGAAACTCAGAAATTCCAGTTTAACGGAGTGACAAATTCCAATTTATCGAACGGAACAGTTGCACTACTTTTACTTACTCTTACCTCGATTCGGCTCTGTTTGGTTACTCTTTCGCAATAAAAAAGACCACCCAATCGGGTGTTCTTTTTTTATTGGCAGAAAATCAGGATAGGGATTCGAACGCATGTAAATGCAGGGCTCCGGGGGAGCCTTGCTTGCCGGCGGCTGGACGGCGGCAACACCTTAATTAAATCGAATCCCTCATCTGCTACTATAAAGACTTCCCAACCACTTGTGGTTGGGTGAGCGTGTCAAAAAAACTGTCATTGCGAACCAGTGACCGCGGTCACTGGTGTGGCAATCCCCTAAATAGGAGTGATATGCCGATTTTTTAACCAAAATAATTCAAAATACTAGGGGATTCCCACGCCAGTGTCTAGCCCCGCAGGGCTGTGCAAGCGAGCAACCGATGCGTCAGCATCGGCTCTTAGCGAGTCGCAGCGCACTGGCTCGGAATGACACCACTTTTTGGGCAGTCTGAAGTGTCCCACGGACACTTTTTAGCCCGTGGGAGAATCCATTAGCGGTTGAAAGCCAGCGATTTTTATGATACCATAAATAAAAGGAGGCAAAAATACGAATAAGAAGTTATTTATGATTTCCGTTCCGATCGTGCTTGTTCCTTATCTTGCTTTGTTCGCATTAGCCACGATTTTCTTCTCGACAGAGCTTCCCTTTTTTCAATATATAATGGAATCTGTGTTTGACAGTAATGCGTTATATCTAATTGCCGCTTTGTTGCTCTATTGCTTCCTTGCCGCTGTATTAAGCATCGTTTGTTTTTTCGTAAGTGTTTTTAAAAAATGGGATGCCCTCTCGTTAGCGAAGACCGCGATGGTCATGAAATTTGTTCAAATTCCTGCGTATATATTCATATTTGCTTTAGGCGTCGCATTCGTCATAGCAATCTTTACATTCCCATTTTCAATTGGTCTTTTCATCATGGATTGTCTGTCAGTATTTATGACAGGACTTTTTGTCATTTCGTCTGTAATTGCTGCAATCAGGAAAAAGATCTTCACATTCAAAGAAGCTTTTTGGGTGATATTATTGCAATTTATTTTTTGTGCGGATGTGATTGCTTCAACCATTTTTTACATAAAACTAAAAAGAGCCAACGAACAACAAATACTAAATAATGAATGCTCCCCCTAAACGCAAAAAACGGTGCGCCGAAATACGGCGCACCGTTTCCTTTTTATCGGGCTTCCCGGGAGGACAGGTACTTGCGGACCATCAGCGCCACCTTGAACACGATGGCATGGTCGAACTGACGCAGATCCAGACCGGTGAGCTTCTTGATCTTCTCCAGGCGGTACACCAGGGTGTTCCGGTGGACGAACAGCTTCCGGGAGGTCTCGGACACGTTCAGATTGTTCTCAAAGAACTTGTTGATGGTGAACAGAGTTTCCTGGTCCAAAGAATCGATGGAATTCTTCTTGAACACCTCGGACAGGAAGATCTCGCACAGGGTGGTGGGCAGCTGATAGATCAAACGGCCGATACCCAGGTTCTCGTAATTGATGATGCTCTTCTCGGTGTCGAAGACCTTGCCCACATCGATGGCAGTCTGGGCTTCCTTATAAGAGTCTGCCAGGGAACGCAGGTGCTCTGCCACAGTGCCGATACCGATGACGCACTTGACGAACATCTCGTTCTTCAGGGTATCCTCGATATTGCGTGCCATCTTTTCCAGGTCATCCGCAGTGGTGCTGGGGGTGATCTGCTTGATGATGGCGATATCGGTCTCGTTGATGCTCAGGACGAAGTCCTGCAGCTTGTCGGGAAACATACCGGACAGCAGATCCACGGTAGCCACATCACCATGACCCACCTGGCGCACCAGGAACACGGCGCGGGGCGCATCGGTAGCGAAGCGCAGCTCCTTGGCACGGATGTAAATATCACCGGGCAGGATATTGTCCATGATGATATTCTTCACGAAGGTGCCCCGGTCATGCTTCTCCTCGTAGTAGACCTTGGCATCGTTCAGGGCGACATAGGCCATGGTGCAGTAAGCACGGGCCAGCTCATCGTCACCGGAGCAGAACACGGCATATTCCACCATGTTTGCGGCGTTGATAATGGGCTTAAAGGTCTTCTGGGAGAAGGTAACGATGCCATCGGGCGCATTGGCGATCTTCAGCGCCGCCTCCGCCCAACGTTCGCCCAGAAGGGACATTTCAGTACAGGAAACTACGCAGCCGTCAGCATCGATCACGCCGAAAACACGGTCGGTAACATCCTTCAACTGAACCATTACACTCTGAAAAACACTATTGGACATTTGTTGGTCCTCCTTAGTAAAGTGCATAAATGCGCATTTCACAAAATTGCTCTATTATTATATATCCCTTTTGCGCATTTTGCAAGTACCTTTTGACATATTATTGCAAAAAACTGCATCTTTTTTGTGTGTATTGTCATATCCGGGAGGTGCATTTCCGATTTCGATGTTTTTTTCTTTATCAAATTCGTCAAACTCTTGAACAAATTGCCTATAAATGATCCCCCTCCGGCAGCCCGGAGGGGGATTTCGGATTAATTAGCCGAAATATGCGCTGGCGTAGAAGCCGTAGACCACGGTAGCCGCGGCGAGGGCGCTCATGTCCTCGCTGCCGCTTGCAACCTTATTGGCACAGTAGGCACCCAGGCTGTAAGCCAGAACGCCGGTGCTGTAGGTCACGCCATCGTTGCCGGTGTAAACCACAGCGGCATAAACGGTGTCGTTGATCTCCTTGGCTGCGATGCCGTCCACGAAGCCGATGAAGGTGTTGCCTTCCACGGTCATGGTCACGGTGCCGGTGCAATTGTCTGCACTCAGCACATCCAGTGCCTCAAACTGCTCCTGGGTCCAGAAGTACAGCGTTGCGCCGGTGGCTTCCACGGAGCCGGTCATACGGTAGCTGATGCCGAAGGCGCTCTCGAAGCGAGCGGTAGCGCCCTTGGCGCTGAAGCCGCCGTTGGCAGCGAAGGCAGAAACCTTGTCGCCGGTGGGCTGCACAACCGCCTTGATCATATCGGCGTTGTAAGCCTCCGCCAGAGCCTGCTGCTCAGCGGTGAGATCCGCATTGACCAGGGCATCGGTCTTGTAGCCGAAGTAGACCTGTGCGGCAGCGCCGTAGTTCAGCAGGGACACCAGTAGAGCCTTCAGCTCATTATTGGTGCTGTTGTCTGCCAGCTTGGCATCCGCATAAGTCTTGACGCTGTAGGTCACCACGCTGCTGTAGATGACGGTGCCGTCCTCCAGCTCAGCGAAGACCGCCAGGTAGATCTCATCGCCCAGCTTTTCAGCGCTGATGGGCAGGGACACACGGTACAGACCGTTCTCGGCCAGGATGCCGCCCCGGATGCCGTCGTTCTTATCCAGCATGGTGGGAGCCGCATCCCATGCGATGATGCCCACATTCTCAGCAGAGATATCCGCATCGGCGGAGAAGTAGACCTGCATGGTCACCTCATCCTCCAGGGAAATGGTGGGATACTCCAGCTGCAGCTCGGGTCTTTCCACGATCTCGTTTTCGATCTCGAAGCTGTCACCGGGCAGCTCATTTTCAGAGAAGCCTGCCAGGGTCTGCATTTGCTGATCGATGGTGTAGAAGTTCAGTGCGGATACGCCGGCCACATAGGTAATCCATTTTCCGCCGCCCTCATCCCAGGTGCCTTCTGCCACCACATAACAGTTGGTGCCATCGGTGGGGACCTTCAGATCCGAGGTCTGATTCCACTTGTTGTTCCAATTGTTATCGGTGGTTCCGGGATTCATGCGACAGAAGATGATATTGGTGTAGCCATCCGGCACTTCAACTGCATAGGTGTTGTCGCCGACCAGCGTAGCGCCGACCCAGGTTTCGGGCTTGCCACCCTGGAAGAAGTAGGCTGCAAACCGGGCGCCATCCACATTCCAGTCGGCGTTGGGCTGTACGTACAGAATCACAGCATCCTCAGAGGAAGGCTCCTCCAGACCGCAGCTGCACTTGCCGTCCACATAGACGTGCTCCACGGGGGTGCCGCACTTGACGCACTTGCCGTCCACATTGTGGCTCTCGTGCTGGCAGGTCGCGGCACCTTCGATCAGACCACAGCTACACTTGCCATCCACATACACGTGCTCCACAGGCGTGCCGCACTTGACGCACTTGCCGTCCACATCGTGGTTTTCATGCTTACAGACCTCTTTTTCCTCCATCTTCACCCACTTGCCGCTGGCAACGTCGTAGAAGTAGTTGCCGTCGGTGGGCAGAGTCAGTTCTGTAGTCTTGTCAGAGGCATCGCTTATAACAACCTTTGTAGTTTCCGGAGCAACAGCCTGCACGTACAGATTGTTTTGGTTCTCCACAGGATTCATCGCTTCCGCGTTACCCTCGCCAACCTTCAGTTTAGGCTCGCCGTAATCATCGGTGACACGGACATAAACGATCCGCATACCGCAAGTATCGCAAATGCCGTTGGTGCAGTCATGCTCCTTGGACAAAGTGATGAATTCTCTGGTACCGCACTTCTGGCATCTACGGACAGCGCTACCGGTCGTCTTACAGGTAGGCAGCTTTGTGATCACTGCATCGCCCCAGTCATGGTCAGGCTGCAAAATGCCATTCGCGGTGTAGCTGTAGCAGGTGCTCTTGCTGATGCCGGTGCTGGCGATGGTCAGACCGTTCAGCTTCAGGCTGGAGAAGGACACCATGCCGTCACGGACGTACAGCGCCACCTGGTATACGCCATTTACCTTGGGGCACTTGGCGTAGTCGATGGTGTAGTACTGCTCGGTACCGCTCTTGATGCCGGTAACCACGGACCAGCCGTAGGAAACCGCACCGGTGGTGGGATTGGTCACCTGGGAGCTCTGGTACAGCGTTGCGTTCACGCCGGTGCTTTCACCGCTCATGAACAGGCCGGAATCGATGCCACGGACACCGATCTGCAGGTTGTGGGTAGAAGCAGCCAGATCCTCCTTGACGTAGAAGATGATGGCTTCCTTCTTCAAGCTGCCGTTCATGTAGACCTCGTTGTTGGGGCCGACCAGCATGTAATCGTTGACGCCGCTGAGCTGGTTGCCCACATAAGCGGAGCCGAAGGGCAGCTTGTCGTTGCGGTTTTCAGACCAGCTGTAGTTGCCGGAGTAGACGGTGGTGCCCACATCGTAGGTAGCGACCACAGCCTTGCCGTCCAGGATCAGGTCACGCAGCTCATAGAGCTTTGCGCCGTTTTCCTTGGCAGAGTAATTGTCATTGGTTTCGCGCAAGGGCTGATAGATGCGGATGCCGTCCAGGTACAGATAGGTATCCTCCATCAGATCCTTAACGTCCACCTTCTCGCCGTCCACGAAGACGTAAGCCAGCTTGCCATCCACGAAGCTTTCTGTGGTGAACTTGGCGTTATCGGGGAAGTTGTAGACGGGAACGCCCTGGATCTCCACGGTGTACTCGCCATAGGGCAGATCATCGATCCGAATGGTGGGCACCTGATGGATCTGCTTACCCTCGTTACCGGTGTACATCTCCCAAGTTCCATCCACATAGAAGTTGCCCGAATCCGGGATCTTCATATCCGCTGTCTGCTTGGTGCCGTCGCCGAAACGAATATTCGTTACTTCCAGCGGCAGCTCGCTGGCGAAAATGCCTTCTCCGACTTCCGTCATCTTCTCTGGGGTCTTCTCACCGTCAGTATCAGACCAGTAGGTGGCCTCCACATTCTCCCAGCCCTCAGTGTTCTTAAAGTAGATGATGCGCTTAGGCGGAAACACAGACCAACTGCCGTTCAGGTACAGGGGTTTCTCAGGATCAATCACCAAATCGGCAGTCTGCGCCTTGTCGGTGCCATCCTCTATTCCGTTGTTAAAGATCACCTTTTTAGCATGGGTAGACACCTCAACGAAATAGTAACCGGGCATATCCTCAACGGGGGTCATTTTGGTACCGGGCCATTCATTCAGATACTCCTTGTTGGTACCGGAAGTGTGCGTCCATGCGTAAGCATGGGGCGTACCACTGGCATAGGTGTTCTTAAAATAGAGTTTGATGTGACCCTCCTCACCATAGACACTCCAAATGCCATTTTTGTAAATAAAGTTGTCGCCGGGGATCAGGAAGTCGGGTGTCTGGTTGCCCAGACCGGCGCTGCCGTTGTTAAAGAGGACCTCCTGAGCATCATGGGGAACCACATACTTGTAAATGTTGGTCTCGCCCACAGGGTCCATTTCCACACCGGGCCAGTCAACCATGCGGTCATTACCGTCGCACCAGTAGTAGATCAAAACCTTGTCCCATTTTTGGTCGGTGTTGTCAAAGTAGATGGTGCGTTCGCTGCTCTGCTGAATATCGGTGATATAGCTCAGCGCAATGCTGCCATCGCCATTGTCCACCAGAGTGAAGGTAGCCTCGGCACCGCCGGGAACACGCAACTTGTTACCGCCATTGCTCATGGATAAGCCGGCATACAAGGTAGCAGAGCTCGCATTTTCGCCCGGATAACCATTGGTATGGTACACATTGCCTGCGTTGTCCCTGATCCAGACGTATTGATCATGGTCAAAGGTCTTGGTCAGCTTGCCATCGACGAACTGGTCATTACCGGACAAATTGTCACCGCAGAGGAAGAATGTAGGAGCCTTTCTCTCCACACCACAGATGGTGCAGTAGCCATTGGCGTACTTATGCAGACTCCCCTGCTTCGCTCCGCCATAACCGCAGTAGCTGCAGTAACCATTGATGTTGTGATAGGGATGCTCACAACCCTTGATCGTACTGGTAAACTCGGTGATGACGGGCATATTCCGGATCGGCTCTTCTGTATTATTCTTCTCCCAAACCTTCACCACAAAGGTAGCGGAGTCAAAGGCATTGGTGCGGCCGATCAGCTCGAAGCCAGTGCCCTTGAAGTCGAAGGAGGCCACTGCGTCGGGATTGCTCAGGTTAATGCTCATCATAGAGTCGCCGGACATTTCATTGTTGGCAGAATTCTGATAGGTAGCATCCCAGCCATAGTTGGCGTTCATGTCCAGACCCTGGGTCAGGTTACCGGAGCCTTCGCCAATCTGGGTGAATTCGCCCTTTTCCTTATTGTAGGTGATGCCGGCAAAATCATCCTCGTAGTAGACCACCGTTGCAGGCAGTACAGTGACCTTCTTATACATCTGCACCTCGGTGCCGATGTCGATCTCTCCGACAGTATGGTAAACCTTCTTATCAGTCGTTTCTGCCAAGGTGCTGTGAACCGCATCAGACTGGTGGACATTGATATTCAGCCACAGATTGTACTCAGCATCCATGAAGTCGGTGGGTTGGAACCAGAAGCGGTTGTTCATGGTATAGCTGTTTCCGGCATACTTCATCGGCACGCCCACAGCGGGAATCGCGCTGCTGAAGCAGAAATTGCCGTCCTCAGCTTTGATCTCCCAGTTGCCGGTTTCGGGGTCCTCGACAGTTTTAAAGTCAATGCGATTCATCTTGTCGCCGTCGGTGGTGAATGTGCTGAGGTAGCTGGGCTGGACGGTTGCCACGCCCATGAGGCTGGCAATGGTGCCGCTGTTGCCGCCCAGCAACTCATCGCCCTTGAACAAACGACCCACGGCGTTGAGGTCCTCAGTCTGCAGACCGTAGTCCAGAACCACCGTCTGATCCTTTACATCGGTAACGTAGAAGGTAACGGGAATACGGGCACTGGCATTCACGCCGGGGATACTGCTTTCGATCTGCACATAGAACAGGTGCATACCGGAATTCACATATCCCACATCCAGCTTCCGGTTGGCTTCATCCCAGGAAACCTTGTTGTAGTCTGCATTGGGCAGCTTCAGGTCAGCGGTTTTGATACTGTCATTGCCGATATTGAAAATAACATACTGTGCTTCGCTGGGGATCTTGGCAGCGAACACGTCATACAGAGCATCCTCCACCATAGTCATCTCATTACCGGGCCACACCATCATATTGGGGTTGTCATCAGACCAGTAGTAGATGCAGACCTTGCCCCAGTGGTCATTGTTCTGGAAGTAGATGGTGCGCTCGTCTGCGGTATCCTCATCGGTAGCCCCATCGTAGGTAGTCCAGAGGCCGCCGGCGTACATATTGTCAGCGCTGGTCAACGGCTTGCCGTTCTTATCGCAGATTTCCAGCTTCAGAGTATCCACGCCGGTATCCAGCTGGCCCTTGTTGATAATGTCCTCATAAGCATCCAGCTTGCCGTTGCCGTTGAGATCCTCATCCACGTCCAGATGACCGTCGCCGTCCACGTCCTCGCCGATATCCAAACGGCCGTTGCCGTTCTTATCCTCGGCCACATCCAGGCGGCCGTCGCCGTCCACATCCTCCGTGCGATCCAGCTCGCCGTTGCCATTTACGTCTTCGCCGGAATCCAGCGTACCATTGCGGTTCTTATCCTCAGGGTACCACAGATCCAGCTCGCCGTTGCCGTTGATATCCTCGCCGCGGGTCAGCGCTGTGATTCCATGGCTCTGCACGAAGAGCATATTGGACTCATTCTGCGCATTCTTTTCCACATCGC
Organism: Faecousia sp.; assembly: GCA_045590815.1. GTDB lineage: Bacteria > Bacillota > Clostridia > Oscillospirales > Oscillospiraceae > Faecousia. The sequence continues at coordinate 8,824 of JAZNRS010000120.1, read as the reverse complement.
CCCACAGACGGTCCAGGGTCAGATACACCTGGTGATCCGCCCACTGATAGTACATGGGCTCACCGGGGGTATAGACACGGTGCTGATCCTGACCCTTCAGGATCTCGTCGCTCTCCGGGCTCTTGTAAGCGGAGGTATAAACGGTGTTGTTGAAGATCTTTGCCTTCTGCTCATTGGGGGACAACGTGTAGTGCATACCGGACACCGTGACAGTACCGTACTGCCACAGACCGGCGCCCCAATACAGAGAGCTCTGCCCCTCTTCGATGATCTCGCCGGAACCGGTCTGACCCTGAGGATCAGTCAGATCCTTCAGGAATGCCTTCAGCTGCTCATTGTTCTCCAGCTTGACCGTGATGGGATCCATCATCTTATTGATCTTGTAGTTCTGAAGGCTTTCGTAGCCCTCAACCACGAAGGTCAGGTCAGATGCCTGCAGCCGTTCGCCACGGTCATTGGTAACACGGATACCCTGCACGACCATTCTGTTGGTCTTGCCCACCTGCATACCGTACACTCCGTTGGCATCCGTAACAGGCATAAATATATTGACATTTTCAACTTTGTCCCTATCGACCTCGATCCTATCGTTCAAGGTAACCGATACAGTCACATCCTTGAACAGCTCCTGGGTATCTACCTGATACATTCTCAGCTCATGAACATTGTTGCCCTCGACCACAGAATCAAAGGTGATTGGGATACCCCCAGCTGTCTTGGTAATACCATTTTCCACCCAGCTGACGCCGCCATCAGCAGTAACGTTGTAATTCTTACCATCCAGACTCACTACGCCATCTAAGTCCTTAATGTAAATGATGGTGTCCTTTTCCACAGTGAACATTGCCACAGTCGCCTTGCTGAAGGTCTGCAGACCCGCCTCGGGGGTCAGGGTCAGACCGATGTCGGGGTCGGAGTAGGACAGATTGTACAGCTTGGTATTACCGTTGTTGGTGATGGAGAAGCTGTAGCCCACGGGCTGGCTGTCGTCGATGAGGCCGCCGTACTCGATCTCGTTGGGGTTACCGTTGGCATCGGTGCCCTGGTAAGCGTTCTTGTCGGTGACCAGAGTGGGGTCGGTCATGACGATGTTGGTGGCGATACGCATGTTGGCGCCCCAGCCGTGACGTTCCATGTAGTAGAAGTCGATGGGGTAGGACTGACCGTCCACCAGGTTCAGCCGGTGCATACGCTTGTACTCAGTGATCTGCTCGTCGCTCAGCCCGGAGACCTTGGCCAGCAGTGCGTCCAGCTCCTCGTCGGACAGCTCCGGATCGTAGCCGTACTTGCTCAGCTCAGCCATCTTGGAGCGGGCCACATCCACGTAGTCGTTCATGTCGAAGCCCACGGAGGTGATGGAGTGAGCGGCGCCGATATCCAGAACCAGCTCGCCGTTGACGAACATATAAACGTCATCGTCACCTTCGAAGTCGAAGAACAGGTCGTCATCGTAGTGGTAGACGAACTCGCCGTTGGCCTGCATGACGAAGTTGAAGTTACGGCCGGCATAGGTAGCGCCATTGTTCTTGTAGGCCACAGCACCGTCTTCACGGAAGTAGGGCGTACCGTTGGGACCGAAGGGATCATTCGCCGCATCCTTGCTGTCGTTGACGGGGGTGAAGGGGTGCAGCGTGGTGGTCGCGACGGTCAGATAGTAAATGTGGTGCTTGTTCAGCGCGGTGGAAAGGGACATGGTCTTGCTGTTGGTGTTGTACACGATGGCACTGCTGGTATCCGCATTGGAGAAACCCGCATCGAAAACGTAAGCTTCCTTGCCGGCAGCGGTAACGGTGCCCTTGCTCAGGACCATGTAGTTGTAATCGGTTTCTGCGTTGTTGTAGGAGTTTGCCACAAACAGATTGTGCAGCAGGTAGTAAGCCGCGTCATAGAAGGTCTCGATGTTGTCGGCACACTGCAGGTAGGGTCCGATCAGCTTGTTGACTGTCTTGTCGCCGTCCTTTGCCAGGACTCTGTTCATGGTGTCGGTATAGCTGCCGATCTTGGCGGTATAGGTACCCAGCTGGCTGTTGCTGGCGCTGGCCAGGATCTTGTTGTAATCAAAGGTGATGCCCAGACGGCTGCGCAGAGCGGTAGCCAGGTCGCAGGAATCCAGCTTACCGTTGCCGTTGAGATCCTCATCGATATCCAGGAAGCCATCGCCATCCAGATCCTCGTTCACCAGATCCAGCTTGCCGTCGCCATCCCGATCCTCATCAGGATCCAGGATGCCGTTGCCGTTGACGTCCTCGGTCAGATCCAGCTTACCGTTGCCGTTGAGGTCTTCGCCCTCGTCCAGGATGCCGTTGTGGTTCAGATCCTCGATCAGATCCAGGCGACCGTCGCCGTCCAGATCCTCAGAAGCGTCCAGCGTCTTATTGCCGTTCACGTCTTCGGTCAGATCCAGCTTACCGTTGCCGTTGCGGTCCTCGCCTTCATCCAGGGTGACGTTGTGGTTCAGATCCTCGATCAGATCCAAGCGACCGTCGCCATCCGCATCCTCATGCTCGTCCAGGATGCCGTTGCGGTTCAGGTCTTCAAAAATATCGATGTGGCCGTCGCCGTCGATATCCTCGGCGATATCCAGCACGCCGTTGCGGTTCTTATCCTCGAAAACGTCCAGATGACCGTCATGGTCCAGGTCTTCGCCCTTGTCCAGAACGCCATTGCCGTTGCGATCCTCGTAAACGTCCAGATGACCGTCGCCATCCACGTCCTCGTTCACGTCCAGCTTGCCGTCACCGTCATAGTCCTCGCTGTAGATGGGGGATGCGGTGCCCTTGACGAAGTTGTAGTTGAAGCCGGTGTAATTGCGCTCAGGAATGATCAGAGAGTCACGCAGCAGGGTCGCCAGGTAGTGGACGGTATCGTCCTTATACTGCATGATCTTGTAATCCTTACCGTCCACGCCGGTGAAGGTCGCCTGACTTGCCTCCAGCAGGCCAGCAGTCATAACGCCGCCGCCCAGCATGGTGTTGTACAGGGTATAGCCCAGCTCCAGCTGGCTCATATCGAAGGATTTATTGGTGATCTTACCGTCTACGATGTCATAGTCCACACCGTTCAGGTCGCTGGCGCTGGAGCCGTAGGTATTCAGCAGGTAGATGCTGTTGGATACCCGGTAATCCAGACCCAGGCTCTTGGCGGCAGTACGGTTGGAGTTGATGGTGCCATCGTACATATAGGTCTTGCCGATGAAGTAGCTGTAGTAGCCGTTGGACCAGGTATTGGCGCCGCCGGTGGTGCTGTCATCCAGCCAGCCGCCGCCGGTAGAGGCGTACAGGAAGGTATATGCCTGGTTGGAGCCCATGTTCCACATATCTCCGCCAACGGGCTTGGAGGACTTCTTCAGGTAAGCATAGTTGGTGTTGCCGTCCACCTTATTCAGATAGTTCAGCGCATCGGTCTTGAAGTCGGTGGGATTCGAGGCGGTATAGGCAATGTAGGCGATATCCATGCTCTGATCAGAACTGGTAAAGCCCGGGAACTTGATGCCGATCCGGTTATAGGTATCCACCTTACCGGAGAAGGACTGACCAAATTCGCTCTGGATCCACCTCAGATCGTAAGTATAAGCGACCCATTCATCCTCAGAAGCCGTGATAGACTTGGAGGTATTGACATACCGACCAGCCTGGTAGTAGGTGTCGTTGTAGGAATCTCCGATCCAGAAGCCCAGGGTGGGATTGGAGATATTATGAGTCCGATAGATAATGGTCACATACCGCAGCGAGGTATATCCGCTATAGCCGTTGGCGGTATAGTAGCCCGAAGACTTCCAGGCATAGGCCGTATCCATATCGGAATCATCGTTGGAGATGATGGCGTAGCTCTTGCCGTTTTTGTGGCTGTAGTTGATGTCCAGCGCGTAACCGCTGTCATCCCACTCATTGAAGGTGGAGTTGGTCCAGCCACCGGAGCCGTAGACGGTAAAGTCCAGTGTGTTGCTGGGCACAGTGATGGTGTCGCCGCCGGCGATCTGCTGACTCATCTCGATCTTGTAGCCCATGTACTTACCGGGATTGTTGTCAAACTTGACGCTGGCAGCGCCGAAGTACTCGGCCTCCTCAGCGGAGCTGAAGTAGGCGATGTGGGAAATGTCCATTTCCTCGCCGTTCCGGGCCAGAGGATAGCTCATGCCCACGCCGGCGATGCGGCCGGACTTGATCTTGCTCCAGTTTTCAGCGATGCCGTAGCCATCCTGACCGGAGGCGTTCAAGGAGTCCTGCAGGTCAGTCTTCATGTCGAAGACCTGGTAGGTCCAGGTATCGGTGGAGGGCTTCAGACGGACTTCCTGGGCGATCAGCGTACCGGTGGGGTTCGTGCCGCTGGACGCAGCCCAGCCCCAGCTGTCGGTCAGATCGGAAATATCCACAGAGGAAGAGGAATAAGCCGCATCATCCACCGCCCAGTAGGGACGGACCGCATGGCCGTTGCCGGCGTACTCGCCGTCATCGTTGTAATCGCCGTCGCCATTGAGATCGATGGGCGTACCGTAAGCCTCGTTGGTCTTGTAGACGATAACCATATAGCGGATATCATCCTTGGACATATACTTCTTGCTGTCCCGGGCGAAGTTGGTGATCCAGCCGTAGGCCTTGGAGGTGCCGGTGCCCACATACTCCAGATGCATGCTCATGGGGGACTCATAATCCACAGGCTGGTTAATGCTGCGCTCCACTTCCGTGGCATTGCCGTCATAGCGGGCACTGTAGGCGCTGCGGTTGCCCCAATACTGCACCGCATAATTGGCGCTGTAGGAACCGCTGCTGTAATTGTAGTAGCCCTGAACGGAGGTATAGTCATTACCGGGGATCGCATAATCGATCATGGTCATGTGCTCACCGCCGCCGTAGGAACCGCCGCCGTGGGCGGTGACGGATGTATCCTGGGCGGAGGAATACTCAAAGAGCATACCGTCGTTCAGATAGTCGTAGATTTTGATAGGCCAGCTGATCGTGTCCGACGTATCGATATTACCCGTCAGACCGGTGCTGATATTGGTAATATCGCCCACTGCGGCGGCATTTGCCTTCGTAGGTTCGATTACAGGAATCAGCGCTGCGATCATAGTCAGTACCAGCAGCAAGGACACAAGCCGTCTGCCAAGACCAAACTTTTTCATAGCTTCATTCTCCTTTCAGCTCTCGCTTCAAACCATCGCCATAGCGATGAATGTTTACAATATTATATAATGTATATCAGCTGTCATTCCAGCTATACCGGACGATCTGACTGTCCTCGGTGAAATGGGGTGCATCCACCTTGACCGTCTGCCCGGGCTGTAAATCGCCGCATTCCTTGCGGTAGGTAATGCCGCCGAAGTAATTGCCGTCGGGGTGCACATCCTTATAATAGATGCAAACCTCCGGCAGCGTCTTGTCCGAGGTGTTGGTGACCTGGAGGGTACTGCCCTTGGATGTGACGGACAGCTTATCCGTGCTCATAATGGCATCAGCCCTAAAGGCATACTCGCCGGTGCTGATGGCAGCAAAGGTATCCCCCTCCGCAACCGTCATACCCGATTGCTCCAAGACCCATACCGTACCTCCCGGCGGGATGCCGGTGATCTCGAAGGTGCCCTCCTGACCGGCGATGTTGCACTTGACCACCGCCCTGTCCAGGAATTGGTCGGTGCCGTTTTGGATCAGCATCGCCGCAACGTTTTCCACCGTGCGGTAGGAGCCATCCTCCGGGAAGGCGCCGGAATAGCTGCTGTATTGCAGACAGTCCAGCGAGCCAGAGCCCGTGGTCTGGGCATCCACATCCACACCGGATTGCTGCCGCGCGCACCCGGAAAGCACCGTCGCCAATAGCAGCAGACAGCACAGCAATATGCAATTGGTACGCCTCACGACATCACCTCCGGCAGGGCATAGAAACACCATACCCATGATATAATTTTGGTTATACTGTTCAAATTATAGCATCACTTTCCCCTTGCGTCAATCCCATTTGTACAGTTTTCCTGCCAATCTTTTCAAGTAAAATAAAAAAATGCTTGCATTTCAGAATTGACTGCGTTATAATGGAATTTGAAAAATGCGCAGTCTATCCTTATGGGCAGAACTGCCTGCGAGGAGGAGAAAAAATGCACGTTGTGCCCGGATTTGTGGTTCGTGAAATTGCCGGTGAAACCATCGCCATTCCCGCCGGTCCCGCCGCCCGGGAGCTGTCCGGTCTGCTGGCGCTGAACGGCAGCGGCCGCTTCCTGTTTGACCTCCTTCAATCCGAGCAGACCGAGCAGGCTCTGGTGCAGGCGATACTGGATAGCTACGAGATCGATACCCCCACCGCCCAGGCGGATGTGGCAGAGTTTCTGCAGATCCTCCGCAGTAATGGCATTTTGATTGAAAACGAAACCTAATGGGAAAGTAGGTTGACAGTTATGAAAATGAAATACGAAAAGCCTATGGTTGCCGTAGACCGGTTCAAGCTCAGCCAAGCCATCGCCGGCTGCGCCATCAACGTAGGCTTCACCGACAGTCTGTGCTTCCTTAACAGCAAGGATGCCACTGTCGAGAGCAAGGCCATGGCCGCTGTGGGCTACTTTACCCCCGACAGCTGCGGTCGCGGTCAGTGGATCATGGCAGGCACCACTTACGACCAGTTCGGCAACCCCAGCGACAATTACGACGGTCCCTGCTACCACACCAACGTCAACGGCGCCATCACCTCCTGATATGGACGGCACTTACCGTTACAAGCTGCGCATCAGCGGCATCGTGGCAGAGCTTGTGCTGCCGGAGCCCATCATCCCCCCTGCGGATATGGCGGCATTTCTATGCGATGCGGACATCCCCGCTGACGATACCTACACCCTTACGCTGATCACAGAACCTCTGCACCCTGCTGAGCCCATGCTCTGCAAGTACGGCGAGGCACATATATACCACACGAAGGATGGCTGGCTGCACCTTTTCCCCGCCCTGGGCGATCGGGAAGGATGTCAGGTAGCCTGTCTTTTCTGTCCGGACGGTCATCATCGGCTATTTTATCCCGCCGCACGATGGCCGTTTTATGCAAAGCAGTGGGTTTTTGCCACCATGCTCCAGGGGGAGCGGCTGCTTTTGCGTCACGGGGCATTTTTGCTCCACAGCTCTGTGGTGGAGCTTCACGGCAAGACGGTGCTGTTCAGCGCCCCCTCCGGCATGGGGAAATCCACTCAGGCAACCCTTTGGGAGCAGCACCTGGGTGCCACCGTCCTCAATGGCGACCGGGCTGTGATCCGCCGCACCGATACCGGCTTCACCGCCGCCGGCTCTTTCTGGAGCGGCACCTCCGGGATCTACGTTCCCCGGCAAGCCCCCATCGCCGGCATTTTCCTGCTGGAGCAGGCACCTGAGAATTCCGTGGAGCCCGTGGGCATCGACGGCTTCAAGGCGCTGCTGTCAGAAACCACCGTAAACACCTGGGATCCGGATTTCATGGCGCAGATCACCGATCTGCTCTGCGACGTGATGACCATGGTTCCCATTTACCGCCTCCGCTGCCGTCCGGACAAGGGCGCTGCGGAGCTGGCATACCAAACACTTTTCGGAAAGGAGCGATCTGCGTGCAAATCGTAAACATCAAGCGGGCCCTCAGCCGCAAATGCGCCGGACTGGGCATCCCGGTCAGCGGCATTTTCGAGCTGACCCCCCGATGCAATCTTCGGTGTCGGATGTGCTACGTCCGGCTGACCCCGGAGCAGATGGCTCCCATCGGACGGGAACGCACCGCCGCGGAATGGCTGGAAATGGGTCGTCAATGCCGGGATGCCGGGTTGGTGTTCCTGCTCCTCACCGGCGGCGAGCCCACGCTCCGCTCCGATTTCTGCGAAATCTATCGGGAATTGGCACAGATGGGTCTTTCCATCAGTCTGAATACCAACGGCACCCTTTTGACCCCCGAGATCCGTGAATTGTGGCACGAGCTGCCCCCGGCGCAGGTGAATATCACCCTCTACGGCACCTGCCGGGAGGATTACGATGCCCTTTGCGGCAACCCCGGCGCATTTGATGCGGTGGTGGACGGACTGGACTGGCTGGCAAAGGAAGACATCCTGGTGCATCTGAATACCACCATCGTTCCCACCAACTACCATAAGTGGCAGGAGGTGGAGCAGTTTGCCAAGGACCGTGATCTGGAGCTGCGGATGACCAGCTACTGCTTCCCGCCCAACCGGCGCAGCCACTGTGACTTCGAGCGGCTGGCACCGGAGGTAGCCGGCGAGCTGGTGGTCAAGGATTTTCTGTGGCGAGAAGGACCGGCGGTCATCAAGGCCAAGGCCCGGGATCTGGACACCCCCCTGCCCCGAAGCTGTGAGCTGGATAACGGCGAGCCCATGCAGTGTCTTGCAGGGCGCAGTCAGTTCTGGATGACCTGGGACGGACGGATGACCCCCTGCGCCATGCTCACCCAACCCACCGCCTACCCCTTCCGGGACGGCTTCCCCACCGCATGGAACGCCTTGATGGAAGCCATCGCACCCATCCGGCTGTGCCCGGATTGCGTCAGCTGCCCGGAGCAAAAGTCCTGCATGAACTGCGCCGCCGTCACCTTCGCCGAAACCGGCCGTTTCGACGGCAAGCCGGAATATATGTGTAAGCTCAACGCCGCCTACCGCAAGACCCTCCTGGAGCTTGCAGAAAAATTGTAAAATAAAAAGATCGTTGCCCCGCAACGATCTTTTTCTTATAGCGCTGTAAATGATTGTTTATCTTCGTAGGGCGAGGGCATGCCCTCGCCGTCGCCGAAGGCGAACGCCTCCCTTGTGCAAAGGGAGGTGGCCGAGCATAAGCGAGGTCGGAGGGATTGTAACACGGCATCAATTCAAAAACGGAAA
>JAZNRS010000119.1:0-28312 GCA_045590815.1 Faecousia sp. | reverse complement strand
GTCGAAAATCGGCTCTTCGGAACCGATTTTTGACTGAGGGATTGTTTGCTGTTACCCTATAATTTTCCGTTTTTGAATTGATGCCGTGTTACAATCCCTCCGACCTCGCTTACGCTCGGCCACCTCCCTTTGCACAAGGGAGGCGTTCGCCTTCTGCGACGGGGGGGGCAAGCCCCCGCCCTACGATGGCGTTGCTCATATAAACAATCATTTATATTACAAAATAAAAACCGCCGGCCCGGGGAACGGGTCGGCGGTGTCGGCATTATTCAGCCTTATTGGCCTGGTCGGCTTCGTAAGCCTCCAGGAAGTGGTTGAGCTGAGCCAGGAAGGAATCACAGTCGATACCGTGAACCATGCAGGCTTCCTCAACGGTCTCCCCCCGGGAAGAGGGGCAGCCCAGACAATGCATACCGATGGCGAAGAACAGAGGCGCAGCCTGAGGTGCGATGTCCAGCACGTCGCCAATGATGGTTTGCTTTTCGATCTTTGCAGCCATTTTTAGGACCTCCTAACGTATTCTTCGCACATTATAACCCCATTTGTCGAAAATTACAAGTGCTTTCTTTATTTTTTCAAATCCGGTGCCATAAGTTGACAATATGGCGAAAAAACAGTATACTGTTCTATATAATGCCATATTTTGCGGAGGTATCCTTATGGTCATCAAATGGGACGTCACCATCCCCAAGCTCACCGGCGTGAAGACCCGCCGTGCGTACATTTATCTGCCCGATTCCTATGAAAAGCAGAAGGACAAGCGCTATCCCGTCATGTACATGTTTGACGGTCACAACGTGTTCTTCGACGAGGACGCCACCTTCGGCAAGTCCTGGGGCATGAACACCTATATGCAGGAAAACGGCAAGGAGCTGATCATCGTGGCTGTGGAGTGCAATCACGACGGCAACGGCCGCATCACCGAATATTCCCCCTTCAACTACGAGAATTCCGAGATCGGCAAGATCAAGGGCAAGGCCAGCATCTACATGAACTGGCTGATCAAGGAGCTGAAGCCCTATATCGACGCCAACTACCGCACCCTGCCCGACCGGCTGAACACCATCATCGCCGGTTCTTCCCTGGGCGGACTGATCGCACTGTATGCGGTGTCCTGCTTCAACCATGTGTTCCAGCGGGCGGCCTGCCTTTCTCCCAGTCTGTGGGTGGCTCCCGGCAAGGTGCTGGAGATGGTCGCCCGTGCCCGGATCAAGAACGACACCTGCATCTACATGGACTACGGCGCATTGGAGATGTTCAACCATGCCGCCAATGCCGAGGCGCTGATCTCCACCAGCCACCTGCTGCTGACCAAACGGGTGAATCTGGCGTTCCGGATCGTTCCCGGCGGTACTCACAGCGAGGCATCCTGGGAGAAGCAAATCCCCATTTTTATGGATTGTTTAGGCATCTAAAAGGAGAAAAACTATGGAGATCCGTTACTTTAAGCACTGGAGCAGTCATCTGAACCGGGATATGGAATTCAAGGTCTACGGTCATGCCGGACGGCCGGTGATGTTCGTACCCTGCCAGGGCGGTCGCTTCTTTGATTTTGAAAATTTCCACATGGTGGACGTGTGGGCCCGGTGGATCGAGGAGGGGCGCTGCACCGTCTACTCCATCGACCTCATCGACAACGAAACCTACGCCAACTTTGGCGGCGACTGCCGCTGGCGCATCGAGCAGCATGAGCGGTGGTACAACTACGTCATCGAGGAGCTGGTGCCCTACATCCGTCACCTCAGCGGCGAGCGCAACGGCTATGACCAGGGCATCATGACCTTCGGCTGCTCCATGGGCGCCATGCACGCGGCGAATCTGTTCTTCCGCCGCCCGGATCTGTTCAACGCCGTGTTCGCCATCTCCGGTCTGTACGATTCCAAGGAGTATTTCGGCGATTACATGGACGAGATCCTCTACCGGAACACCCCGGTGGAGTATCTGAAAAATATGCCCCACGACCACTATTACAGAGGCATGTACAACGACCGGCAGATGCTGTTCGTGGTGGGTCAGGGCGCATGGGAGGATGTGCTTCTTGCCAGCACCCGTTGGCTGGAGAGCGTTCTTCGGGAGAAGGGCATCCATGCGCAAGTGGATTACTGGGGTCATGATGTCAACCACGACTGGCCCTGGTGGTACAAGATGGTGGAGTATTACGCTCCCCGATTCCTGTATTGATAGGAGAAGAAAAAATGAAGAATTTTGTATTTATTTCTCCGAATTTCCCCACTTCCTACTGGAAATTCTGCGCAGAACTGAAGAATAACGGTCTGCGTGTTCTGGGCATCGGCGACTGCCCTTATGATGAGCTGACTCAGGATCTGCGTGAATCCCTGCACGAATACTACAAGGTCAGCAATCTGGAAAACTTTGACGAGGTATTCAAGGCCGTGGCCTTCTTTACCTACAAGTACGGCAAGATCGACTGGCTGGAATCCAACAACGAATACTGGCTGGAACGGGATGCCAGGCTGCGCACCGAGTTTAACATCACCTCCGGCTTCAAGAGCCATCAGATCGACTACATCAAGCGCAAGTCCGCTATGAAGAATTACTACGCCAAGGCCGGCATCCCCACCGCCCGGTATCATCTGGTCCGGGGCTACGAGGATGCGGCGGAATTTGCCCATTTGGTGGGCTATCCCGTGGTGGTCAAGCCCGACAACGGCGTGGGCGCCAGCCAGACCTACCGGCTGAACAGCGACGACGAGCTGCACTTCTTCATCGACCACATGGACGATCAGATCTACATCATGGAGGAGTTCGTCAACGGTTATGTCCGCACCTACGATGCCATCATCGACTCTCAGGGCAACTCTATTTTCGAGGCCGGTAACGTGACTCCTCTGTCCATTATGGACGTGGTAAACGACCAGTGCGAATCCATTTACTACATCGTCAAGGAGCTGCCCGAGGCGGTGAAGGATGTGGGTCAGCGGACGGTGAAGGCATTCGGTGTCCGCAGCCGATTCGTGCATTTGGAGTATTTTGTCCTGAATGCCGACCAGGAGGGGCTGGGCAAGAAGGGTGATATTATCGGCCTGGAGGTCAATATGCGTCCCGCCGGCGGCTTCACCCCGGATATGTACAACTTCGCTTACGAAACCGATGTGTACAAGATCTGGGCGGATATGATCGCCTATGACAAAAGTACCGTGGACCAGAACCGTCCACGGCACAACTGTGCGTTTATTGGCCGTCGGGACGGCAAGCGCTACAAGCTGGATGACGAAGCGGTGCGCTACAAGTACGGTCCCGGCATGATGATGAGCGGTCGGATCCCGGATGCTCTGGCCGGTGCCATGGCAAATCAGATGTTCATCTGCAATTTCGAGACCGAAGAAGAGGTCATGGACTTCTTCCGGACCACCATGGAAGCGGAATAATTACACCGTTACCGGCAGCTTCCGCGCCTTACATAGCTTGTACATTTCCTCGGTAGCCATGCGCGTCTTGGCTACCGGGGTTTCTGTTTTGGGGAAGCAGTAGTACAGCCGGTCGTTGTTGCCGATGCAGATCACATCGGCGATCTCATACCAGTAGTAATCGGCGTACAGACCGTAGCAATTCAGCGGCTTTTGCCGGTATTCCAGGCGACCGTCGCAGCCGGTAAGGGTGAAGCCGTTGAGGTCGTGGGTCAGATGGCCTTCGCCCACCATGTAGATATACTTGAAGTCCACCAGCATGCCGATCTCAACGTCCGCCTCCATGCGGTATGTGCCGTCCAGGATCTCCTGGCGCACCTGCTGCCGCTCCCAGGCGTAGTAGTCGGGGATGTGGGGGAATTCTGTGTTGCCGTCCGCCGCAGCCAGCTTGCTCAAAGGCGTGAGGCTGTAGCGCTTGCCGCAGTGACCGCAGGTCAGCTCCGTGCCCTTGCCCACCATCTTTCCTTCGGTGCCGCAGTGAGCGCACTTAAAGAGAATGCGATGCAGACCGTCAGCACGGAAATCATCGGAAATTTCGATATTTTGCTCCTCCTGCCAACGGAAATGGTCGTAGGAAAAGGCGTTTTCCACACCGGCGGTCAGCTCCGATACGCTCAACTGCCGCACCTGCTCCTTGGTAAACAGACACCGGGCTTTGGCGGAAACCGGCACGCTTTTGCGCACCTGCAGCTCGTTGTACAGCGGATTCCGGGAGAAGGCGCCGAAGGTCTCGATCATCACCACCGGCACATCCAGCTTCTTCAGGAGTACTCCCATTTTTCTAGGCAAGGAAGTGGCGGTACCGTCGAAGGAATAGCTGGCCTCGGGATACATGAGAACGCTGGTTTTCAAGGTCTTGAAAGCATACTCCATGTCCTGGATCAAGCCCACATCGGTGACAAATTTTTGGGTGGGGATGCAGCCGATCTGCCGCATCAGCCAGCCCATAAAGCCGAAAAAGCCCACGAAGGCATCGGAGGTGCAGACGATGCAGAAATGCCGGGGGAACAGCACCCGATAGGCGATCTGCATATCCAAAAAGCAGGAGTGGTTCATGAGGATGAGGCAGGGCTCGTCCTTCAGCTCCTCCAGGCCTTCCGTTTCGTATGTAAATTTGGTGCCTGCCATGCCGAACACCGTCAAGAGCCGGATCAGCCCCCGCCAAAAGGGCGCTACCTTTTTCGGCGGCTTGTGGGCATACCGCTTTTTCGCCATGACCTGATCATAGTCCTTTTTGATCCGTTGGATCTTCATAAGTGTACCTCCGGGTCGTTCATAATTTGTTTACTATTATAAAAGAAATGTGTCGAATTGTCAACGAAACAGATTATACGCAATATACCACGAAAATATGCAAAACGGCAGAATTTCTTTGTTTTCTTGTGTATATCCCGGATAAAATGTATGTTTTTCTTACGAAAACCCCTTGACGGAAACTGTCCTTGCGGCTATAATGATACATTATTATAACAAAAGGAGATATTATCATGAAGAAAATCATTTCTCTGATTCTGGTTGCTCTGATGGTTCTGTGCACCCTGGCTGGCTGTGCCGGCGGTAAGGACGGCGCACTGAATACCGTGGAAAAGGGCAAACTGATCATGGCTACCAACGCCGCATTCCCTCCCTATGAGTACGTCGAGGGCGACGGCTACGCCGGTATCGACGTGGAGATCGCCGAGGCTATCGCTGAGAAGCTGGGTCTGGAGCTGCAGATCGACGACATGGAGTTCGACTCCATCGTTGAGTCCGTCAAGAACGGCAAGGCTGACATCGGTCTGGCAGGCATGACTGTCACCCCCGAGCGCCAGGAGATCGTTAACTTCACCACCAGCTACGCCACCGGCGTGCAGGTGATCATCGTGAAGGAAGGCTCCTCCATCACCACCGCAGACGATCTGTTTGCAGACGATGCCTCCACCACCATCGGCGTGCAGCGCAACACCACCGGTGACCTGTACACCACCTGGGACCTGGAAGACGAGGGCAAGGCTACCATCAACCGCTACAGCAAGGGCTCTGAGGCTGTTCAGGCTCTGCTCACCGGCAAGGTGGACTGCGTCGTCATCGACAACGAGCCTGCCAAGGCTTTCGTGGAAGCCAACGAGGGTCTGGTGATCCTGGACACCGAGTACGTGGAAGAGCAGTATGCTGCCGTCGTCAGCAAGAATAACTCTGAACTGTACGACGCTGTCAACAATGCCCTCAACGAGCTGATCGAGGACGGCACCGTTCAGAAGATCATCGACAAATACATCCCTGCTGAGAGCTAATCCAATACTTCAACCACGGGGTTCGGAATTTCCGAACCCCGGGTTTTACGAATTGCTAATTTTTGAGGAGTTGAAAATATGAGGCCTAGCCCCTCGCAGCTCTGGCCCGATGCGGCGCCGGAGTGGATCCTGAACGCACCCCAGTGGTTTGAGGATCTGTGCTTTAATTTCTATAAATCTTTTCTCTTTGACGAGCGGTACATGCTCTATGTAAACGGTCTGGTCAACACCCTGCTACTGACGCTGATGGCGCTGCTGATGGGCATCGTGCTGGGTGTGGTGGTTGCACTGATCCGTGCAACCTGGGATAAAAACGGCAGCGAAATGCGCGGTCCCGGCAAATTTATCCTGCGCATCTGCAACAGCATCTGTCAAGTGTACCTTACCGTCATTCGTGGCACCCCCGTGCTGGTGCAGCTGCTGATCTGGTACTTCGTTGTGTTTGCCAAGAGCCGCAACGGTCTGCTCATCGCCGCCTTCGCCTTTGGCATCAATTCCGGCGCTTATGTGGCGGAGATCTTCCGCAGCGGTATCATGGCTGTGGACGCCGGTCAGACCGAGGCGGGCAGAAGCCTGGGCTTCGGCTATGTTGCCACCATGCGGCACATCGTGCTTCCCCAGGCATTTAAGGCGGTGCTGCCCACCTTGGCCAACGAATTTATCGTGCTGCTGAAGGAAACCTCCGTGGCATCCTTCGTCAGCGTGGCGGATCTGACCTACGCCGGTAATGTGATCGGCGGCGTTTCCTACGACTATTTGTTCCCCCTGCTGATCACAGCAGTGATCTATTTGGCATTGGTCATGTTCTTCACCTTCCTTGTGGGAAGACTGGAAAGGAGGCTGAGAAACAGTGAACGGTAATACGATCATTCAGGCTGTTAATGTGCAAAAGCACTTTGCCGGCGGTCAGATCAAGGCGCTGGACGGTGTTTCCGCCCAGATCCAAAAGGGTGACGTGGTGGTCATCATCGGACCCTCCGGTTCCGGTAAGTCCACCTTCCTGCGGTGCATGAACCTGCTGGAGGTGCCCACCGGCGGTCAGATCCTGTTTAAGGGCGTGGACATCACCGATAAGAAGGTGAATATCAACGTCCACCGCCAGAAGATGGGCATGGTGTTCCAGCACTTCAATCTGTTTCCCCATAAGACCATTTTGCAGAATATGACCCTGGCGCCCATCCACCTGCTGAAGCAGAGCAAGGCAGAGGCGGAGAAAAATGCCATGGCGCTGCTGGCGCGTGTGGGTCTTGCGGACCGTGCCAACGCCTACCCCAGTCAGCTGTCCGGCGGTCAGAAGCAGCGCATCGCCATTGTCCGGGCGCTAGCCATGAGCCCGGAGGTCCTGCTGTTTGACGAGCCCACCTCTGCCCTTGACCCGGAGATGGTCGGCGAGGTACTGCAGGTCATGAAGGAGCTTGCCAACGAGGGCATGACCATGGTGGTGGTCACCCACGAAATGGGCTTTGCCAAGGAAGTGGCAAACCATGTGCTGTTCATGGATGAAGGCCGGATCCTGGAGCAAGGCTCCCCGGAGGATATCTTCACCGATCCCCACCACCCCCGTTTGAAGGAATTTTTGTCGAAAGTCCTATGATCCAATCCCCCCGTCCTTCCGGACGGGGGGATCGTGCATTATGGCAGGTAAATGATTGTTTATGTGATTAAAGCACCGCACTCCTTGGCCCCCGCTTTTAAGAGGGGGCTGGCAAAAATCTTTGATTTTTGACTGGGGGAGTTCGGGAAAATCCTATTTTTACTCCCCCCGGCCTCGCTTACGCTCGGCCACCTCCCTTTGCACAAGGGAGGCGTTCGCCTTCGGCGACAGCGAGGGCATGCCCTCGCCCTACGAAGATAAACAATCATTTACCGCCGCAGTGGGCTGCTGCGGCAAGTTTGTCTTGACAAATGCGGGTATTGGTGTATAATTGTATACATCGAAACAACAGAGCAAAAATACCTTGAAAGGAGATCAAACCATGCTCGATATTTCTCCGAAGACAAATCTACTGGAGCAGAAAAACTACAAATACTCTCTGCAGGACGTGGCTGAGCCCAATCTGCACCGGGATATTTATTCTTACGGCACCATCCCCAAGGTGTCCTTCAACCACCGCCGTGTTCCCATGAACATGCCCGAGGAGATCTGGATCACCGACACCTCCCTCCGGGACGGTCAGCAGTCTGTAGAGCCCTACACCGTTGATCAGATCGTCAACATCTACAAGCTGCTCAACAAGCTGGGCGGTCCCTACGGCATCATCCGTCAGACCGAGTTCTTCATTTACAGTAAGAAGGATCGGGAAGCCATCGAAAAGTGTATGTCCCTGGATCTGAAGTTCCCCGAGATCACCAGCTGGATCCGTGCCAGCAAGGAGGACTTCAAGCTGGTCAAGGACCTGGGCATCAAGGAGACCGGCATCCTGGTCAGCTGCTCCGACTATCACATCTTCAAGAAGATGAAGATGAGCCGCAGCCAGTGCCTGGACTTCTACCTGGGCACCGTCAAGGATGCCTTCAACGCCGGTGTCGTGCCCCGCTGCCACCTGGAGGATATCACCCGTGCCGACTTCTACGGCTTCGTGGTGCCCTTCGTCAACGAGCTGCAGAAGCTCAGCCGTGAGGCCGGTATCCCCGTGAAGATCCGTGCCTGCGACACCATGGGCTACGGCGTTCCCTACACCGAGGCTGCCATGCCCCGGTCTGTTTCCGGCATCATCTACGGCCTGCAGCACTACTCCGACGTCCCCAGCGAGTGCCTGGAGTGGCACGGTCACAACGACTTCTACAAGGCCGTGGCCAACGCATCCACCGCTTGGCTGTACGGTGCCTGCGCTGTCAACTGCTCTTTGCTGGGCATCGGCGAGCGCACCGGCAACGTGCCCCTGGAGGCCATGGTCTTTGAGTACGCCTCTCTGCGTGGTTCTCTGGATGGCATGGACACCACCGTCATCACCGAGATCGCCGACTTCTTCAAGAAGGACATCGGCTACGAGATCCCGCCCATGACCCCCTACGTCGGCTCCGCCTTCAACGTCACCCGTGCCGGCATCCACGCCGACGGTCTGATGAAGGACGAGGAGATCTACACCATTTTCGACACCAAGAAGATCCTGAACAAGCCCGCCACCGTGCAGATCAGCAAGACCTCCGGTCTGGCAGGCATTGCCCACTGGATCAACCAGACCTTCAACCTGCCCGAGGATCAGAAGCTGGATAAGCGGGATCCGCTGGTGGTTGCGCTGAAGGACTGGGTGGATCTGCAGTACGAAAACGAGCGCCAGACTGCCATGACCGATAAGGAAATGGTCGAGAAGCTGCAGGAGCTTGCTCCCGAACGCTTCGGCAATTTGTAAGGAGGGGTAATTATGAAAGCATTTAAGAGCACTTCCCTGTCCGATCAGGTTTTTGATAAGCTGGAAAACGACATCATCCACGGTGTTTACGCCAAGGGCGAGATCCTCACCGAGCTGAAGCTGGTGGAGCAGCTGGGCGTCAGCCGCACCCCCATCCGGGACGCCCTGCGTCGTCTGGAGCAGGAGCGGCTCATTGCCGACACCGGCAAGGGCTCCGTTGTTCTGGGCATCACCGAGGAGGATCTGCGGGACATTATGAACATCCGGGAACGGATCGAGGGTCTTTGCGCCTACTACGCCGCCAAGAACATCACCGCCGAGGGCATCAAGGAGCTTGCCCACATCACCGATCTGCAGGATTTCTACTTCAACAAGGGCGACACCGACCGGCTGCGCCAGGTGGACGATGAATTCCACGATGCCATCTGCCGTCTGAGCCAGCGCCACGTGATCAGCGACACGCTGACCCCCCTGCACCGCAAGACCCGTCGCTATCGCCGCATCGCCATGGAGGATCAGGAGCGCACCACGCAAACCCTGAGAGAGCATTACGAAATCTATCAGGCCATTGCTTCCGGC
Organism: Faecousia sp.; assembly: GCA_045590815.1. Lineage (GTDB taxonomy): Bacteria > Bacillota > Clostridia > Oscillospirales > Oscillospiraceae > Faecousia. The sequence goes on along the minus strand of JAZNRS010000119.1, from coordinate 18,679 downwards.
GATGCGGAATTGGCGCAATCACTGATGACACAGCATATCATCAACGCAAAATTACACATGATCAAGGGAGAGTAAGAAAAATGGGCATGACCATTGCACAGAAAATTATCAAGGCCCATCTGGTTTCCGGGGACATGACTCCCGGCAGCGAGGTGGCCCTGCGGATCGACCAGACTCTGACCCAGGATGCCACCGGCACCATGGCCTATCTGGAATTTGAAACCATGGGCATCCCCCGGGTGAAGACCGAGATGTCCATCGCCTACGTTGACCACAATACCCTGCAGTGCGGCTTCGAGAACGCCGACGACCATCGTTACCTGCAGACCGTCGCCGCCAAACACGGCGTATACTTCTCCCGTCCCGGCAACGGCATCTGCCATCAGGTGCATCTGGAGCGGTTCGGCAAGCCCGGCAAGACCCTCATCGGCTCCGACAGCCACACCCCCACCGGCGGCGGCATCGGTATGCTGGCCTTCGGTGCCGGCGGCATGGACGTAGCCGTGGCTATGGGCGGCGGTGCTTACTACATCACCATGCCCAAGATGTTCAAGGTCAACCTCACCGGCAAGCTGCGCCCCTACGTCACCGCTAAGGATGTTTCCCTAAAGCTGCTGGAGATTCTCTCCGTCAAGGGCGGCGTGGGTGCCATCGTGGAATGGGGCGGCGAGGGTGTCGCAACCCTGTCCGTGCCGGAGCGTGCCACCATCACCAATATGGGCACCGAGCTGGGTGCCACCACCTCCATCTTCCCCTCTGACGAAACCACCCGTGCCTTCCTGAAGGCTCAGGGTCGTGAGCAGGATTACACCCCTCTGGCAAGCGATGCGGACGCCCAGTATGACCGGATCATCGACATCGATCTGTCCACCCTGGAGCCCATGATCGCCTGCCCCCACAGCCCCGACAATGTGGTGGAGGTCAACACCCTGAGCAGCGTCAAGGTGGATCAGGTTTGCATCGGCTCCTGCACCAACTCTTCTCTGAGCGATATGCTGAAGGTCGCCGCCATGCTCAAGGGCAAGACCATCGATCCTTCCGTATCTCTGTCCATCTCCCCCGGCTCCCGCCAGGTGCTGAGCATGCTGGCAGACTGCGGTGCCCTGGCGGACATTCTGGCCAGCGGCGCAAGAGTGCTGGAGTGTGCCTGCGGTCCCTGCATCGGCATGGGCTTCTCCCCCAGCTCCGGCGGCGTTTCCCTGCGTACCTTCAACCGTAACTTCCTGGGCCGCAGCGGCACTAAGGACGGTCAGGTCTACCTGGTTTCTCCCGAAACTGCCGTGGCTTCCGCCCTCACCGGCTACATCACCGACCCCACCACCACCGTGGGCGAGCTGAATGTGACCATGCCCGAGAGCTTCAAGATCGACGATTCCGCCGTGCTGGCTCCTCTGAGTGTGGAGGATGCCGCCCCCGCCGAGGTTCTCCGTGGTCCCAACATCAAGGAATTCCCCAAGAGTAAGGCATTTGCGGATACTTTGGACGCCAAGCTGGTGCTGAAAGTCGGCGACAACATCACCACCGACCACATCATGCCTGCCGGTGCCAAGATCCTGCCCTACCGCTCCAACATCCCCCATCTGAGCAAATTCTGCTTCGAGGTCTGCGATCCCACCTTCCCCGAGCGTGCCAAGGCCGCCGGTGACGGCATCATCGTGGGCGGCAGCAACTACGGTCAGGGCTCTTCCCGTGAGCACGCCGCTCTGGTGCCCATGTACCTGGGCATCCGTGGCGTCATTGCCAAGAGCTTCGCCCGGATCCACATCGCCAATCTGATCAACTCCGGTATTCTGCCCATGACCTTCGAGGATCCCGCCGATTACGACAAGCTGAGCCAGGATGCGGATCTGACCATTGAGGGCATCGTGTCCGGCATGGCAGAGGGCAAGCTCACCGTCACCGACCGTACCACCGGCAATAAATTCAACGTACTGTGCAGCCTGACTGAGCGGCAGAGAGCGATCCTGCTGGCAGGCGGTCTGCTGAATTACACCAAGGAGGGTGGACAATAATGGATATCAACCAGGCCTGCGAGGCATTTAAGAAGCTCCTGGAGGAGCAGCAGACCCGTATTGCCAATATGGACTGCACCAAAACCGATTTCACCACCAAGAAGGTCGTTACCATCGGCGTCGTGGACGGCGACGGCATCGGTCCCATCATTACCCAGCACGCCGCCCGTGTGCTGAAGAAGCTGCTGGCTGACGAAGTCGCCGCCGGCTCCATCGTCATCAAGGAGATCCAGGGTCTGACCATCGAGAACCGTATGGCTCAGGGCAAGGCCATTCCCGACGACGTTCTGGCAGAGATCAAGTCCTGCGACGTTGTCCTGAAGGGCCCCACCACCACTCCCCACGGCGGCACCCTGGAAAGCGCCAACGTTGCCATGCGCCGTGAGCTGGATCTGTACGCCAACTGCCGCCCCGTGTCCATCCCCGAGCAGGGCATCGACTGGATGTTCTACCGGGAGAACACCGAGGGTGAGTACGTTCTGGGCTCCAAGGGCGTGGAGCTGCCCGGCATGGCGGTTGACTTCAAGGTGACCACCGATCTGGGTACCCGCCGCATCGCCCGTGCCGCCTTTGAGTACGCCAAGAACAACGGCAAGACCCACGTTTCCATCGTCACCAAGGCCAACATCATGAAGAAGACCGATGGCAAGTTCACCGCCATTGCCCACGAGGTCGCCGCCGATTACCCCGGCATCACCGTGGAGGATTACTACATCGACATCATGACCGCCAACCTCATTAAGGAGGGTCTGCGTGAGAAGTTCCAGGTGATTTTGCTTCCCAACCTGTACGGCGACATCATCACCGACGAAGCCGCTCAGATCCAGGGTGGCGTGGGCACCGCCGGCTCTGCCAACATCGGCGACAAGTACGCCATGTTCGAGGCCATCCACGGCTCCGCCCCCAGAATGATCGAGCGCGGCATGGGTCACTACGCCAACCCCGACAGCATTCTGAAGGCCGCCGCTCTGCTGCTGCGCCACATCTGCCGTGCAGACAAGGCCGCTCAACTGGAGAAGGCCATGGCCGATTGCCCCTTGACCGTCAAGTCCGACGGCTCCTGCGCCACCTGCCAGGAATACGCCGACGCAGTCATCAACCTGCTGTAAGAAATCAATATGTAGGGGAGGGTCTTAGACCCTCCCTTCGCCATTGGCGAGTGCGTAGCTGTCGCCCCGCTGGGGCGACAAGGGCGGGTCAAGACCCGCCCCTACGTTAAATGATTGCCAGGAGCAGCAGGATGCCCAGCATTCCCACCAATACGCCCACCACAGATGCGGCAACAATTGCCCACTTTTTCAGCCAATTGACCTTCTTCACCGTCGGTTCTGCCGGCGGTTTTTTCTTTGTCTGGGGCACTTTTCCTTGCCGGTACAGCTCCATCTCCGACGGGCTTCCAAACACAAAGTGCCCCGGCGTAATTTCCCGCAGCGCCGGTTTTTCCGCCGAATAGTCATGCACCGACGGGTCATACCGCAGCAGTGCCTTCTGCTTTTCCAGCACCGGGTCCGGAATGGGCACCGCCGAGATCAGCGCCCGGGTATAAGGATGCATGGGATGGGCAAACAGTTCCTCCGCCTCAGCAATCTCTACAATATCCCCCTTGTAGATCACCGCGATCCGGTCGGAAATATAGCGCACCACCGACAGATCATGGGCGATAAACAGGTAGCTCACCTGACGCTCCCGCTGAAACTGCTTCATCAGATTCAGCACCTGCGCCCGGACGGACACATCCAGCGCCGAAATCGGTTCATCCGCAATCACCAGCTCCGGTTCCATGACCATGGCCCGGGCAAAGCCGATCCGCTGTCGCTGACCACCGGAAAATTCATGGGAATACCGGCTCAGATGCTCCGGAAGCAGTCCCACATGACGAAGCATTTCCGTCACCTTCCGCCGCCGCTCCGCCTCGTCTTTGTATAAATGAAAATTCCGAAGCCCCTCGGAAATGATTTCTTCCACCGTAGACCGCTCATTCAGGGATGCCGCCGGATCCTGAAACACCATCTGAATATGGCGGATTACCTCCCGGCGCTGCTGTTTGCTGATTTTGCCGCTGATCCGCTGACCTTTGTAGAGGATCTCCCCGGCAGCGCAGGGATTGACCCGGATGATCGCCCGTCCGATGGTGGTTTTTCCCGAACCGGACTCCCCCACCAAGGACAGAGTTTCCCCCTTTTTGATATCAAAGCAGGCATTTTTCACCACCCGGCGTTTGCCAAAGCTGATATCCACATTCCGAAGACTCAACAAACTCTCTTCCACACTAACCTCCAAGCTTTTCGTGGAGATTGCGGATGATCTCCGGTTTTTCTACCCTTGGCGCCCGGTCGTCCAACAGCCACGTCCGTGCCCAGTGGGTGGGCGTGACGTCAAATACCGGCGGCGGCTCCAAAGTGTCGATACGCAGGCAGTAGGGATTCCGTGGAGCAAAGGGATCGCCGGTGATGGTTGCGTACAGGGACGGAGGCGTACCGGGAATGGAATACAGCGGTTGTCCCCTTTCTGCCAACTGGGGCATACTGGACAGCAACGCCCAGGTGTATGGATGCCGGGGATCGTAAAAGATCTCCTCCACGCCGCCCAGCTCCACGATCTGCCCGGCGTACAGCACCGCCACCCGATCCGCCACGTTGGCCACCACCCCCAGATCGTGGGTGATAAACAGAATCGTATAACCGAATTCCTTTTGCAGATCCTTAATGAGCTGCAAGATCTGCGCCTGGATGGTCACATCCAGGGCGGTGGTAGGCTCATCGCAGATGAGGATCCGGGGCTGGCAGCACAGAGCGATGGCGATGACGATCCGCTGCCGCATCCCCCCGGAATACTGGAAAGGATAATCGGAAAATCGCTTTTCCGGCTCAGGAATCCCCACTTTTTCCATCATTTCCAGAGCATGACGGCGAGCCTCAGCCTTGGAACAGCCCCGATGCCGCAGAATCACCGACATGATCTGCTTACCGATAGGCATAATGGGATCCAGCGAGGTCATGGGATCCTGAAACACCGTGGCGATCTTGCCGCCACGGATCTGCAGCCAATCCTTGTGGCGCTTCACATGGGCAAGATCCCAGCTTTCAAAGGCGATGCTCCCACCGGCGATGCGCCCATTTTGCTCCAGCATCCCGGCAAAGGTCCTGGTGAGCACCGATTTTCCGGAACCGGACTCCCCCACGATCGCCAGGGATTCCCCCTCATACACATCCAGCGACAGCCCCCGAATCGCCGTCAAAAGCCGTCCCCGAACCTGAAACTGCACCGTCAGATCCTTGACGGATAAAATCACGTTTTCCATAGCCTTCCTCACAAATGGGTCTTGGGATCCGATGCGTCACCCAGATTCTGCCCCACCACATACAGCACCACGGTGATCACCGATGCCACCGCCACCGGGCTCCAAAATTCCAGCTCCCAGCCGGGGGTGAGCATGGCGTTTTGGGCACCCTGAATCAGCCGTCCCAGACTCATTTCCTCCAGTCCCATGCCGATGAAGGACAAAAACACCTCATAGGAAATATACGACGGGATCTCCGCCGCCGCCAGGGTGACGATCACCGAGGTCATAAATGGCAGGATATTTTTCAGCGCAATGCAGTACATGGGCGTTCCCAGACACCGGGATGCCAGATTGTACTCCCGATCCCGGAGGATCATCACCTGGGTCCGCACGAAAAATGCGATACCCAGCCAGCCGGTGACCGTCAGGGCAAAGACGATGGCCCAAAAGCTGGCGGACAAAATCAGCACCACCACGGAGATCAGCAAAATATAGGGCACATTGGCGATGACGTTGTACACCTCCGTCATAACCGCATCCAGCTTCCGGGAAAAGCCCCACAGCATCCCCACCGCCACGCCTATGGTCAGATTGATGGCGGCGCACACCAGCGCCAGGGACACGGAGATCCCGGCACCGTACCACACCGCATCGAAGGTGGACTGTCCCGATGCCCCGGTGCCCAGGATCCACCGCAGGGAAAAGCCGAATTTCTCCACCGCCGCCCGGGGTCCCAGGTGCTTCGCTGTGGGGTCCAGCAGGTTGATATAGGGATCCACCGCCCCATCGTAGCCGATGACCGCCGGGTACACATAAGTGAACGCCAACAGCAGCACCAAAACGATCAGCAGAAAAATATTGATCTTTTTCCGGAAAAACACCCGAAAAACCGAACCCCAATAGGAATATTCCGGGGCATCGATATGCTCTGATTGGGCCTCATCCGGTGTCACCGGGGCAAAGAGATCGTCCATGCTATGCCTCCTTCCGATGCAAAGAAATTCGGGGATCCACGGTGCTGATCAGCACATCTCCCAAAATCACCGACAGCACCGACAGCACGGCGTAAAACAGCGTCACGCCCACGATCACGCCGTTGTCATAGCTGTTGATGGCACGGGTCAGCAGATTGCCCGCACCGGGCACCACATACACCCGCTCGGTGATGATGGCACCGATCAGCGCACCCAAAATACTGGCAGGGATCCCATGGATCAAGGGGATCGCCGCATTTTTCAGAATGTGCCGACGAAAGATCTCCCCCTCCGGCAGGCCGGAAGCCCGGGCAAATTTGGCAAATTCCGCCCCCATATGGTCGATGAGATACCGGCGCAGCCACTTCATCAGATTCGCCAACAGCGGCAGCGCCAGGGATATCACCGGCAAAAGATACATGAGCAGCACCGGATTTTCCATGTCAAAGGTGGTGGGCAGACCCAAATAGCCGCCCAGCGCCTTGAACAGAAAAATATACCCCAAGCTGGGCACCGCCATGATGAACACGATATACCCGGTGCCCAGCTTGTCCGCCAGCCGATCCTTCCGCCGTGCCATGGCGATCCCCAGGGGCACCGCCAGGGCATATGCCAAAATCACCGCCGCGATGCCGATGACAAAGGAATACCCCAGCTTGGAAAAGCCTTGCTTTCGGGTGCTGAGATTGGTGTAATCGTCCACAAAATGGGCTTTTACCACCGCATCTCCCGCCGCCAGGGAGCCTTCGGCGTAGGTGGCGCTGTGCAGATCGTCGGCGCTCAGTTCCCGGACACCGGTGGGATAGGTGACCATGGAGAGCTTCCTGCGCCCCTGCTCCTCGGTCATGGTCTGCCACACATCCACACCTTGATTGACGCTGTAGGAGCGCCCCAAATTCAGCGTCACAAAATTTTGATGAACAAAGGGGAATTTGTTGTCAAAATACAGTAAATACTTGTGAAATGTGCCGTTTCCCATAATGGCAGGTGCAAATTTACCGCCATACATGGGGTCGTGTAAGGTAAAGGTCAGCCCCGGATTTTCGATATTTTCCACCGTGTGGATGTTGTCGATGCGCACCAACCCCGTGAAAAATGACCACAACCGCCGTATAAGGGGTACGTCCCGATAGGCATACAGCCGGGGCTCGCCGCCCTCCTGGTAGGTCTGTCCCTTCCGTTTTGCATCCAAACGCACCACCGCGTACCCTTGTTTTTCGTATTTTTCTGTAAATTTCGCAACATATTCCCGGGTTTTGGGGGAATCCTTCGCCGCCGTATCCCCCAGGCGTACCGCTTGGGTATAGGCTTCTCCGCTCAGTTCCTCCGCCAAATATTCCCCATAGGAAGTATAGTCCACATAGCCGTACTTTTCCCATTGCTGCAGCTTGTACACCTGCTGGGCATTGGCCTTTTGGCGGCTGAATACCGGGTCAGCGGCGAAGATCAGATTACGATCCAGGCAGGTGTAGATCAGCGCCATGACGATAACCACCACCAGCACCACCGACACCGCTCCTTTTCCGATCCGCTTGGCAAGGTAACCAGCCATCAGAAGATCCCCAGCAGCCGGGTCATATCCCCGGCGTAATCCGGAAGCAGGGTGTACAAATAGGTCTGGGGGTCGCCGTAATCCGGACCCCACCCGGCGATGTCGTACACATCGTAGTTGGCTTCATTCCCCATGCCGGCATAGAACCCGGCATAGAGCACATCTGCCCGGTCGGAGCATGGGATCAGCTCCACACGCACGAAGCCTTGCAGGGCAGATTCCACCGACTGCTTGTAAGCATACGCCCGGTTTGTATTCACTTCGCTGCCGGAAAAGTAGGGGAAATCCAGCAAAATCGGGTTATTTTCCGAAATTTCCACATCCAATTCCCGAAGCGCCTTGTTAAGCTCCTGCTGGGCATATGCTGGGTCATACCAGCCGTCAAAGCCGTCGGAATCCCCGTCGTACACGGTGATCTTCACCCCGTCCGCATCCAGCTGATCCTGCAGGATCCGTCCATAGGCAGTGCCCGCCGGGTATAGCTTGCCGCCCACCGCCACCGGCTCTGTCAATGCGACAAAATCCCCGGGGACATAGCTGTTTCGCAGGGATGCCAGCTTCAGATCCTCACCCACCGACTGGGCATTGTACCCGGCACGGTCAACGGCACAGCACAGGGCTCTGCGGAAATGCACATTCCCCATGGCAGCAGTGGTTCGTGCCACCTGGTCGGTATTCTTCCCGGACACCGCCACCGTATTATCGTTGAAATTAGACAAAATCTGCCGGTTCAAGTTGTAGAAAACCACCTGGGTGGTTGCGGAATTTCGCTCCGCATAGGCAAGGGTGTCAAACACGCCGTCGGACTTCGCCTTTGCCGCCGCCGGGGAATTCAGCGAGGCGGCATCGATGGTGCCGGACATGGTGTCGGTATAGGCCTTCAGCACGTCCTTGCCGTCGTTGTAAAGCCAGGTAATTGTTTGGATCTTTACGGCATTTTTGTTGTAATAACTGGGATTCGCAGAGAAAACGATAGTATTTTCCGCCGTATTGTTGGTCACCAGGTAGGGACCGCAATAGGCGATGTTATCCGGGGTACGGCCATAGGTGTAGCTGTCAGCGGAGGCATCAAATTCCCCTCCGAACTTACCTCCCTGGGAGGTATAATACTCCCGGCTCATGGGGGCGAATACCCCGTAGCCCAGCATGGTCATAAAATAGGTGGCATCCTGGGTCAGGGTATACACCAGCCGGGTATCGCTTTCCGTCCGGACGCCCACCTGGGCAAAATCCGTGATCTCCCCGGACAGATAGCCATCCGCCCCGGCGATCAGATCCCGTACCAGGTACACCGGTCCCGTGCCCACATCCAGCAAATGCTGCAGCCCCGCCACAAAATCGTCCGCCTTCACATCCGCCACGGCTCTGCCTTGGGAATCCACCCATTTGATCCCCTCTTTTAACTGAAAAACGTACTCCACAGTACCATTTTCCAACATTTTCTTCTCATAGCCTTCCGCCAGCGCCGGCTGCAGGATCCCCTCGCAGTCGTACTGGTACAGCCCATCGTAGGTGTTCACAATGGCCTCGGAATCCGTCGTCTTTGCGGTTGCCAGCACATCCCAGGTCTGGGGATCTGCGGAATAGGCGATGGCGTAGCGATCCTTCAGGGTGTAGCCCTTCTCCTTCAAATAGCTTTCCGCCCAGGCAAGGTACTCCCCGGAGCCCTTTTTCTTCGACCATTGCTCCTCCATCACAGCCCGGTCTGCCTTGGTGATGGGCTTGGTTGTGACCAAACCACCGGCGAACCGGTCTGCGTCACTGCCCCACAGCACTGAGGGGGTAGTCCGGGGCGCCAAACGGGAAATGGCAAGACTGCCGCCGTTGGCGCTGAGAGGCAGCATCACCCCCGAGCCCAACAGCTTCGCCTCCGCCACCGCCATCAGCGCATACCGTTCCGATACCGAGGTGGCTGCCTGCGCCGCCTCATAGGCTTGCAAAAATTCTCCCAGTGCGGCATCGTAGATCTGCCGGGATTGGGTATCATAATCCTCCACCGGCTGCTGTGGCTCCGGCGAACGCCGATTACAGCCGCAAAGCAGCAGCACCACCGTCAAAAACAGCGCAAAAAAACGTTTCATTCCCATTCCTCCCTTTTCACAAATTTTGCGCTGTTCGGGAAAAATTATGCGTCCAGGGTTGCCGTCTGCTCAAAAATGTGCTACAGTAAAAGAAAAAAGGAGATTTTTATGGAACACGGATTACACGGCGCACAGCTCTTTTTAGACGGCTACAACTGCGCCCAGGCAGTGGCAATGGCCTTCTGCGATGTCACCGGCATGGATGAAAAAAGCGCCGCCCGGATGGTATCCAGCTTCGGCGGCGGAATGGGCAGAATGCGTGAGGTCTGCGGTGCGGTAAGCGGAATGCTGTTTGTCGCCGGATACCTCTACGGCTACGACACCTGCGACGATGATGCCGCCAAAAAGGCCCATTACGCCCGGGTCCAGGAGCTGGCAGGACAGTTCCGGGAGCAGGTTGGCAGCATCGTCTGCCGGGAGATTTTGAAAAATCCCCCCTCCGATCCCACTCCCAGTCCCCGCACTGCCGAATATTACGCCCAGCGCCCCTGCGCCCGGATGGTGGTGCTGGCCTGCGACATTTTGGACGCCTACATCGCCGCACACCCCCTATAATGCACAACGCCGTGACGGAATCTCCGCCACGGCGTTTGTTTTTCATTTATTTGATTGCTTACATCCACAGCAGCCGGAGCAATTGCCGCTATCCGGGCAGCCGATGCATTTTTGTCCCTTTTTCTTCGCCCGGACGATGGCAAACACCGCCAGACCGATGACGCCCAGAATCACCGTCACCAGGATCACATTACTGATAATCGTGTCCATGGCTTACCTCTTGCCGCTGAGGGCATATTCCTTCTTCAGCTTTACATCGGAGCGGATGCACAGCAGCGCTGCGATTCCTGCCAAAACTGCCACAGCAACACCGCCCCAAATGGCAGCCGCCACATTCAAAGAACCGGGATCCGTAATCAGCGTGCCAACGGTAAACACCAGATAGCCGATGGTATAACCCACCGCCAGCTGCAGACCGATGCCGCCCCACAGCCACTTTTTATCCTTGATCTCCGCATTCATCGCACCGATGGCAGCAAAGCACGGGGGGCTGAACAGATTAAACATCATGTACGCCAGCGCACCCACCTTGGTCAGCCGGTACATGGCATCCACCACTTCGTTGCCGCTTTCCATCTCCAAATCGTCGTTGATGGCAAAGGCATAGCACACCGCCAGGGTGCCCACCACATTTTCCTTGGCGATGAAGCCGGTGACTGCGGCGGCAGCCAGCTGCCATGCGTGGTAGCCCACGATGGGGATCAGTATGTAGGCGATGGGGTTGGCGATGGTCGCCAAAATGGAGTTGCTTGCACCCTCCTCCACCGGGACAAAGCTCCAGCTGAAGCTCTGCATCAACTGCACGATGAAATTGCACAGCAAAATGATGGTACCGGCCTTGACGATATACGCCCAGCCACGGCTGCACATTTCCAGGAACGCCCGCTTGACGGAGGGCACCTTATACTCCGGCAGCTCGATGATGAAGAAGGACTTGCGGCTCTTGTGACCGGCGATCTTGTTCACCAGCAGCGCACAAAGCAAAATCAAAATGATGCCCACGAAGTACATCGCCGTGCCGATCCAGCCGTTACCCGGGAAGAACGCACCGGCAAACAGAGCGATCACCGGCAGCTTCGCGCCGCAGGGCATAAAGGGCGTCAGCATGGCGGCGGCGTTGCGCTCCCGCTCGTTGCGGATGGTACGGGCGGCCATAACGCCGGGGATGGCGCAGCCGGTGCCCACGATAAAGGGGATCACAGACTTGCCGCTGAGCCCAACTTTCTTGAAGATGGGATCCAGCACCACGGTGGCACGGGCCATATAACCGCAGTCCTCCAGCAGGGAGATGAGGAAGTACATGACCATGACCAGGGGCAAAAAGCCCACCACGGCGCTGAAGCCGCCGATGATGCCGTCTACCAGCAGGGAGGACAGTAGCGGATTGGCGTTTTCCAGCAGACCGGCGACCCAGCTGCCGAACAGATTGATCCCCAGCACCAGCCAATCGGCGATCCAAGGACCCACCCACGCCTGGGAAATTTGGAACACCAGGAACATCACCGCCGCAAAGATGGGGATGCCCAGCCAGGGGTTTGTGATGACGGCATCGAATTTATCCTGCTTATTCTTATCCTTGGTGAGGACCTTGCGCTTTTCCACCTTGGCAACGATCTTATTGACAAACGCAAATCGCTTCCGGTCGGCTTCCTCCACCGCCTTTTTGCTGGACAGGTCGATGTCTTCCTGCACAAAGGGCGCCTTTTGGGTCTGCCCCTTCAAGGCGACAGCCGCCTTGACCACCTCTGCAAGACCCTCATGTCCGGAGGAGGTCGAAACGGTTTCTACCACCGGGCAGCCCAGCGCTTCAGACAGCAGCTTGGTGTCGATATTGGTCTTCTTTTTCTGGTTGATGTCCGACTTGTTCAGCGCCACCACCATGGGGATCCCCAATTCCAACAGCTGGGTTGTGAAAAACAGACTGCGGCTCAGATTGGTGGCATCCACGATATTGATGATGGCATCCAGCTGCTCATTTTGCACATAGGCGCTGGTGACGCTTTCCTCCACCGTAAACGGCGACATGGAGTACGCGCCGGGAAGATCCACCGCGATCAGCTCCGCCCCATCGGCGTAGGACTTCTTGATGGGCGCTTCCTTTTTATCAACGGTAACCCCTGCCCAGTTCCCCACCTTCTCGTTGCGCCCGGTAAGGGCATTGTACATGGTGGTTTTGCCGCTGTTGGGGTTGCCTGCAAATGCGATTCTCAAAATAATACCTCCTTCGGTTAGTCATTGCTAACTCCTTTTCAAAAGACAGTCAGCGGTCTGCGCAGCCCCGGTTAGACCAGGATTGCCGCCGCCAACTGATTATCGATATTGTATCTGCCGTCCTTAATGGACACGGTGCAGCCGCCTCTGCGACGGGACACCACCGTGATGGGCTCACCGGAGTAGCACCCCAGGGAGAACAGAAATGCATTCAACTCCTCGTCATCCGTATCGATGCGCTGGATGATGTATTCAATTCCCTCTGCCGCCTGCATCAAGTTCATAGATATCACCTGTTCATATTGTAGTTAGGCTCAGCTAACTACATTCCTAAAAAAATAAGTTAGTCATTGCTAATTCACAGATATAATATGCTAAGTTTTCCAATTTGTCAAGAGGGATTTGTAAAATAACCCAAAATATAGCATGGTATTTTGTTAACAGTGCCATAAATGATTATTTAGTGGCGCAAGCGCCATCGTAGGGCGGGGTCATGACCCCGCCGCAACATAACGGGATTGAGCAGAATATATGTTGCGAAAACCTACATTTCATAACGATTTAGAAAACAATTATCCAACATGGTCGGCGGGGTCATGACCCCGCCCTACGAAGATATAAAACCATTTACAAACCAACGGGCTTGAAAAGCATAGAATTCTATGGTATACTATTGGAAACTGTGAAGGAGGCACGTCTATGGCATTACACGAGTCCGCGGAAATGTACATCGAAACCATCTACGTTCTGTCCCAGCGCAGCCCCCAAGTCCGCAGTGTTGACATCGCCGAGCACATGGGCTACTCCAAGCCCAGTGTCAGCCGTGCTGTGGGTCTGCTGAAGCAGGGCGGATATATCGTGACAGACGATTCCGGCTTCCTGGTCCTCACGAATAAAGGTCTTGACGTTGCCCAAAAGATTTTCGAACGGCACACAGTGCTGTCGCAGTTTTTGATCTCCATGGGTGTCAGTCCGGAAACCGCTGCCGAAGATGCCTGCAAGATCGAGCACGTCATCAGCGACGAAACCCTGGGCGCCATCAAACGGCGCATGGAAGAATAAACAAAGCCCTCTGCTTTGAGCAGAGGGCTTGCTTTTTTACAGACCGGGGAAGATGTCTTCGAACTTGCCGCTGTCGCCGGAGCCGATGTCGCCGCCTGCGCCGCCGTTGATCAAGCCGCCGGAGGTGGTGGAAGCGGTGGTGGCATAGCTGGTTGCGATGACGTCTTCAACTTCAAAGTAGATAACATCCATTTCGGGATTCTGATACATCTGCTTCATAAGAATTCTCCTTTGCAATTATAGTCTTTTGCTTAGCTTATCATACTTTTCCGAATATTTCAATGGCTATTTTATTATTTGTTAAGATAAATGATTGTTTAGCGGAGTAATGATGCACTAAAAAAGAAGTATGTCATTGCGAGCCAGTGCGCACACTGGCGTGGCAATCTCCTAAGATTTGCGCATCGCCGTGGGGGATTGCCACGTCGCTTCGCTTCTCGCAATGACAGCATATCTTAGTGCGCTAAACGATCATTTACCTTATCAAAACGTAAAAAGCAGGCACCGCCGAAGCGGTGCCTGCCATGGGTGCATTATCAGAAGATGCCGCCGCCGCCCCAATTGTCGGAAGGCTGCAGGTAATCGCTGAAGTTGACCTCGGGATCAACAGCCACGCTGGTGGCGATGATGTCCTCGACCTCGAACTCGACGATGTCCATCTTGGGATTCTCGTAGAAAGTCTTCATGAGTGAATTACTCCTTTACTAGTATTAATTACAGAGCGTCAGCAATGACGATGGTACGGGAATTGGTGCCAAGCTCGTTGCCGTCCAGCGCCGTGTAAACAGCATAAACCGTGATCACCTTGTCGTAGTACTCAGCAGGAATGTTCTCCAGAGTGTAGGTAACCAGATAGCCCTCACTGCCGAAGATATCCTCGCGGGTCAGGGCAGTGCCATTGGCCTGGATGGACTCATAAACCGTGGTGCACTTCATGGGCTCAGACGTGACACCGTCGATGATAGCGAAGAAGTTGACTTCTGCGTAATCCAGGCTATTAACAGAGGTGATCATACGCAGGTCCACAGTTGCGTCGCTGGCAGAAGCGTCAGCCTTGAACTGGAACTTCACCTCACCCTCGCCAAACTCATATACGTCGCAGGTAACCTCAGTGGTCTCGGGGTTGAAGGTGATGGTGACTTCGCCGGGGACATACACCTCGACAGAGTAGTTGCCACCTTCGGCAGGGCCGTAGGAGGGATTCCAGGTGCCGGTGGTGATTTTGTACTCATAGGTGCCGGCATACCAGACATCCAACACGATCTCGTACAGACCGGTTTCCTCGTTCAGGGTCATCTTGTTGTCAGCGTATGCGGGATCCCATGCCACGCCGCACAGCTCCTCAGAACCGGCAACATAGTAGTCGTACTCAGGCTCGGGCAGGGGCTCGCCGGTCAGGCCGTCGCCGGTGACAGTGATGGAGCCGTCAGCAGTGCTCAGAACAAAGGTCACATCGCAGTCGGAGTAGACAGTCAGAACAGCATTTGCGCCAGCAGGATAGGCAGTGCCCCAGCCAGCGTCAGCAGCCTTGTACTCATAAGTACCGGCAGCCAGAGCAATAGTGGTGGAGTAGGTGCCGTCGCCATTGTTGGTCAGAGGCATGGAGGTGTCCCAGCCGTTCATGGAGCCACGCAGATAGTAGACTTTTTCCTGCTCTACGATCTCGCCGCCCTTTTCGATCCACTGGCCGCTTGCGTCCCAGCCATCAACAACCCAAACGACCTTGTTGTCGGTGGGGATGGCCAGGTCGGGGGACTGGTTCCACTTGTTGTTCCAGTTGTTCTCGGTGGTGCCGGGGTTCATACGGCAGAAGATCACGCTGGGGTAGCCAGCAGGAACTTCCACAGAGTACAGGCCGTCGCCAGCGTCAACCAGGTCTACCCAGGTCTCGCCATTGCCGAAGAAGTAAGCAGCAAAACGGGCGCCATCCATCTTCCAGTTGTCGTTGGGCTGGAGGTAGATGGTAGTTGCGGTCTCAGCGAAGACTGCCATGGGCAGCATTGCCAGGACCATTGCCATAGCCAGCAGGATGCCAACCAGGCGCTTAGTAGTTGCTTTCATGTGTTTTTCCTCCTCATAAGAGTATTTTTCGGGATATAACCACGATAATTATACATGAATACAAGTCAAAATGGAAACTGGTATTTTTAACATATTTTTAGCTGCTATTTTATTCACCCTGCACAATTTCCCTGCAGGAGCGCATTTTTCTGCACTCCTGCAGGACAATTGTGCTGTAAATGATTGTTTACAAGACCTTCCCCCTGGGGGGAAGGTGCCTCCGAAGGAGGCGGATGAGGGGTTTAACACACAGCAAAACCCAGTATTTGACCCCTCATCAGTCAAAAATCAAAGATTTTTGCCAGCTTCTCCCCAGGGAGAAGCTTTACGCTAAACAATCATTTATCACTTTATGATCCCTGTTGAGGCGCAAACACCGTCATCAGCTTTTTTCCGCATGCCGTTCCCCGAACTTTTACTGGACAACACTTCTAATATTTGCTATAATTTATTGCATCAAATAAAAACAAGGAGGATTCCCATGAACAAGCGCGTTTTCAAGACCCTGAGCATGATGCTGGCGCTGGTGCTGGTCGCCGGTCTGCTGCTCATCCCTGCTCCCGCAAGCGCCGCTCCCGCGGAGAAGCCCGCCGACATTCAAGACGGCGTGACGCTCCATTGCTGGAACTGGTCCTTTAAGAACATCGAAGAGAAGATGGAGATCATCGCCAGCCTCGGCTACACTTCCATCCAGACATCCCCCATTCAGCTGGCCAAGCAGCCCACCGCCGGCTTCCCCACCAACGACTGGTGGGTGTACTACCAGCCCGCTGACTTCATCATCGACGACTCCGGCAACAGCGCCCTGGGCACCAAGGCCGAGTTTGAGAGTATGTGCGCCGCCGCCCACAAGTACGGCATCAAGGTCATCGTTGACGTGGTCGCCAACCACATGGCCAACACCGAAACCGGCACCAACGGCATCGGTCCCTCCGTCAACGCCGACCTGAAGGACGACCGTAACTGCTGGCACGATGTTTACAAGAACATCAACAACTACAACGACCGTGCAGAAGTCCTGGAAAAGTGCATGGCTGCCCTGCCCGATCTGAACACCGCCAATGCCAAGGTGCAGAACTACGTTCTGAACTTCCTGAAGGAGTGCATCGACTCCGGTGCTGACGGCTTCCGTTTTGACGCCGCCAAGCACATCGAGACCCCCGACGACGGCGCTTATGCCAGCGACTTCTGGCCCAACGTCATCAACGGTGCCACCGATTACGCCAAGTCCAGCCGCAATATCGAGCTGTACTGCTACGGCGAGCTTCTGGACAACCCCGGCGGCAGCATCACCGTTAAGTCCTACACCAAGTACATGCGCGTCACCGACAACGGCTGGAGCTCCGCTCTGCTCAGCGGCAACCTGAACGCCAGCTACTTCAAGGGCGAAGCCGATGACGTGGTCATCTGGGCTGAGTCCCACGACACCTACGCCGACGGCTCCACCAAGGACGTTTCCGATGCCTCCATCAACAAGGCATGGGCGCTGATCGCCGCCCGTGAGGGCGCCATGGGTCTGTACCTGGCACGTCCTGCCAATATGTCCCAGTGGCTGGGTGCCGCCTCCGACACCGCCTGGGCATACCCCGAGGTCGCCGCTGTGAACAACTTCCGCAACGCCTTCGTGGGTCAGAGCGAGTATGTTGCCAAGGAAGACGGCATCCTGTACGTGGAGCGTGGCACCTCCGGTGTGGTTCTGGTGAACTCCAAGGGCACCAGCGGCTCCATCAGCGTCACCGCCAACAAGATCGCCGACGGCACTTACACCGATCAGATCACCGGCAACAGCTTCACCGTGTCCGGCGGCAAGATCACCGGCGACATCGGTGACACCGGCATCGCTGTGGTCATGACCGGTGAGGTCTGCGCCCATGATGCCCACGACGAGAGCGGCTTCTGCACCGCTTGTAAGGCCCTGGTGGGTCACGAGTATGATGCCTCCGGCAACTGCGCCTGCGGCGAGTCCCAGGTGAGCAACCGTGTCATCTACTTCAACAATACCGAGTCCTGGGGCACCGTCAACTTCTACTCCTGGTACGATGAGATCAACATCATCTCCGGCGAGTGGCCCGGCAACCCCATGACCAAGGTAGAGGGCAACATCTACTCCTGCGAGGTTCCCGTGGATGCCCCCAACATCATCTTCAACAACACCAAGGATCAGACCGCTGATCTGAAGGTGCCTGCGGATAAGAATCTGTACGACTTCTCCACCGGCGAGTGGAGCGTCTACGGCGAAGTGGAAGAGCCCGAGGATCCCACCACTCCCACCGAGCCTGCCGATCCCACCCAGCCCACCGATCCCACTGAGCCTTCTCAGGATGAGCTGGTGGAAGACACCTCCGACGAGCCCGCCGTCCCCACCGCTCTGCTGGTGGTGACCGTGATCGCGGTGATCGTTGCCATCGGCATGATCATCCTGCTGATCGTCAAGATCATCAAGAAGAACGGCGCAAAATAATCTCCTGTATACCGATCCCCCTGCCATGCGGCAGGGGGATCATTTTTTGTAGAGGCAGCAATCTGCCGCCCAAAACCTTGTAGGGGCGGGGCATCGACCCGCCCGCGGGCGGATGTGGGCATCCGCCCCTACGTTTTCCTTGTAGGGGAGGGTCTTGACCCTCCCTTCGCCGCAAGGCGCATCGTAGGGGCGGCAACCTGCCGCCCGTCGCCGTTCGGCGCAAAAAATAAGGGCGGGTCAAGACCCGCCCGCGGGCGGATGTAGGCACCCGCCCCTACGGTATCGCTTTGTAGGGCGGGGTCATGACCCCGCCGTCGGCGCAGGCGCAAATAGTAAGGGTGGGCCTTTCGACCCGCCCGATTTTTATTTGTAGGGCAGGTCATTGACCTGCCCTAGGGAGGGTCGATGACCCTCCCCTACGGGTGAA
>JAZNRS010000118.1:0-2215 GCA_045590815.1 Faecousia sp. | reverse complement strand
ATACATCGATTACTACAACAACAGGCGAATTAAGGCAAGACTAAAGGGCTTGCCACCTGCATTACACAGACAGCAAGCCCTTTCGGCAGCTTAAACAATTTGAGTTAGAAATATTTGTCTAACTTTTTGGGGTCACTCCACTCCTTGGATACGCCTTCCTATGGCGATGCCGAGGGTGGCAATCTGAATGTGACGGTTTACGTCATTTCCTATGTTAGCATCACCTTCAATCCGAAGACCCATGAAATCACCTGCGACATTCAGGAGCTTGGTGAATCTGAGATCAAGTTCCAGTTCAAGGCAAATGCATCCATTAACGATGATACCGTGGATCTGCGCATCATCACCTACGTTACCAGTCTGAACTACGACAGTGTTTGCTTCTTCGCCACCATCGACGGTGTTACTTCCGCACCGATGGTGTGCACCACCGTCTATGAAACCATCGAGGCCAAGGGTATTCAGCTGTCTTGCGAGGATATCTTCGGCATCAAGGGCTACCTGGTTGCCTACACCTTGGAGGATATTCCTGCTTCCATGTACGACAAGGTGATCAAATTCCAGGGTTCCTACGCAGAGGACGACATCATCGGCACTATGGGCTACGCCCGTACGGTGGTCATTTCTGAAGTTCTGTAAAACCACATCAGGCACCGCTTCGGCGGTGTCTGTTTTATTGCCCGTTGCCAACAGCGAAAATATGTGCTATGATATCCCCGGAGGGATTCACATGGAATTCAACGATGTTTACAACAAAAACAGAGAGCGCACCGGCAAGGTCCTGCGTCGGGGCGAGAGCTTTGGACCCGGTGAATATGGCTTTGCGGTGTGCGTATGGGTGCACGATGGCAACGGACATGTCCTTCTGACCCGCCGTGCGGCGGGAAAGTCCTTTGCCGGGACCTGGGAAAATTCCGGCGGTGCGGCGCTGTCCGGTGAAGACAGCTTGACCGCGATCCGGCGGGAGCTTTGGGAGGAAACCGGGATCCGTGCCGAAAAGGAAGAGTTTGAATACCTGGACACCAGCTGGGGCAGCCAGTTTTTCTTTGACCACTACTGTCTGAAGCGGCAAACGCCCATCGAGGAGGTGGTGCTGCTCCCGGGAGAAACCGACGATGCCATGTGGGTGAGCTTTGACCGGGTGCATGAGATGATCCGCACCGGTGAAATGTGCGCCATCATCGGCGAACAGTTCCGAAATTTGGAGCCGGAGCTGAAAAAACGGCAATCTGCACAAGAATCGCCTTGAAATTTTAGACAGCTCGCCGGGACGATTTTTCTTGAAATCCGACCCCTTCCCGGGTTATAATGAAAAAAAGCGTTTTTTGAGCATCCGGCAAAAACGCTGTTGCCGGGTTCAAAAAGCGCTTTTTCCATTCACGAAAACGGAGGACACCATTATGATTGAGATCACCAACCTGCCTGTGCGCCATGGAAATGTTCCCCTGCGTGTTGCCCGGGGTCATTTCGCCACCAACCACAGTCACATCAACTACTACATCGACATTACCTACCAGAAGACCCGCTTCAGCGAGGCCAAAGAGGTTGCCAAGCAGCTGGTTAAGAATTTTATCAATAATACCCCCGTGGATACCATTCTGTGCTTGGACGGCACCGCCGTCATCGGCACCTGCCTTGCTGATGAGCTGGGCAAGAGCGGTTTCCAGAATGTGAATGCCCACAAGTCCATCTACATCATCGAGCCGGAGTACAACTCCAACTCTCAGATGATCTTCCGGGACAATATCCAGACCATGATCCGCAACAAGCACGTTCTGATCCTCATGGCTTCCTGCACCACCGGCTACACTGCCAACAAGGGCGTTGAGGCTGTGGGTTACTACGGCGGCGAGGTCGTGGGCGTTGCGGCGCTGTACAGCTCCATCTCCGAGCTGGGCGGTCTGCCTGTCCGCTCCGTGTATAAGCTGGAGGACCTGCCTGATTACGCCAGCTACGACTATAAGGACTGCCCCTACTGCAAGAAGGGCAGAAAGCTGGATGCCCTGGTGAACAGCCACGGCTACTCCGCACTGTAAGTACATAATGTCAAGCGCCACGGCTTAGCCGTGGCGCTTGTCAGACTGTCAAAAAACCTGTCATTGCGAACCAGTGACCGCGGTGCGTCGCGCAGCGAATTTCAATCTCAATGATTGCCAGTGGCAATCATACCGCATCTGAATCACTGGTGTGGCAATCCCCTAAATAGGAGTGAAAT
>JAZNRS010000117.1:0-4684 GCA_045590815.1 Faecousia sp. | reverse complement strand
CTGCCTTACTCCCTGGGCTACTACTGTGGCAACCAGGTGAAGGCTGGCGGTGAGACTGCTGACCTGGCCGCTGCCATCGCCGTTTACGGCTACTACGCATCCATCTACTTTGCACAGTAAAATTTTCACCCGTAGGGGAGGGTCATCGACCCTCCCTAGGGCAGGTCAATGACCTGCCCCTACAAATAAAAATCGGGCGGGTCGAAAGGCCCACCCTTACTATTTGCGCCTGCGCCGGCGGCGGGGGCATGACCCCCCCCTACAAAAGCATAATCGTAGGGGCGGGTCTTGACCCGCCCTTATATTTTTGCGCCTAACGGCGAAGGGAGGGTCAAGACCCTCTCCTACAAAGAAATATCGTAGGGGCGGGTCTTGACCCGCCCTTTATTTTTGCGCCTAACGGCGACGGGCGGCAGGTTGCCGCCCCTACGATGCGATATTGTCCTGGCGGGCCATTTGATCCGTCCGTACTTCACGCCAGGATATTCTCTTGCATGGATGCATAGGATGCCAAGAGGAGGGATCGTATGGGTTATTCGATCACATATTGGCAGGATGGGCGTCAAGAGCATAAGAAAAAGAACGTTAACCTCGGAAGAATTGCGTTATTATCAGGAGTTTTATTGCTTGCAGGTATGATGCTGATTCCGCAGATGCGTTTAGCGGTCCGGGATGCCTTGCTTCCTGGTGACGGCGAGGTTACATCCCAGGCTATGGAGGCGTTTGTTTCAGACGTAAGATCCGGAGCTTCCCTGGAGGATGCTGTGGAAGCCTTTTGTTTAACCGTTCTGCATAATGACTAAGGCGTTTACATTCTTCTTGCTTGCATTGGTGCTTCTGGTGCTGCCCATTCGCTGGATCCTGGCGATGGTGGTCGCAGCTGTCGTCCATGAAATGGGTCATATCCTGGCGGTCAAGTTTTTTGGTGGGAGGCTTTTATGCTCTTTCTATTGGAACGGTGCATATATCCGTACCTGCTTATCTTCCAGGTGGAAGCAAATTCTTGCAATAATGGCTGGGCCGCTGGCAGGGGCTGCTTTGGTTTTGCTTTTTCGGTTTATGCCTAGGGTATCTATCGCTGCAGCTGTGCAGACAGTGTTCAATCTTCTGCCGGTATACCCTTTGGACGGCGGACGTTTGCTTCAATGCTTGCCCATGGGCGAACGAGCGCTGCGGTGGATCGAGCATGGTGCGGTAATGGTCTTGCTGCTCCTTGGGGGATATTTATCATTCGGGATGAGGCTTGGGGCGCTTCCTATGGTCATGGCATTTGCTGCCGGTATGCGGTTAATTCTTGAAAAATACCTTGCAAAGCGGCGTCGTTTTGAGTACAATAGTGTGTACCAAAGAAAATGAGGGAATACCATGACCGAATTGTTGAAACGAATTCTGCCCACGGTGCAGAAGCCTGCCCGGTACACCGGCGGCGAGTACAATGAAATTAAGAAAGACCCGGCGCAGGTACGGGTCAATGTTGCGTTTTGCTTCCCGGATACCTATGAGATCGGTATGTCCAATGTTGGTATGCGGATCCTTTATGGCGTGATGAACGAGATGGATGGCGTGTGGTGTCAGCGTGTCTTTGCGCCATGGGGGGATATGGAGGAGGCAATGCAGCGACATGATCTGCCGCTGTGGGCGCTGGAGAGTCAGCAGCCGGTACGGGATTTTGACATGATCGCCTTCACCATCGGCTATGAGATGTGCTATACCAACATTCTCAATATGCTTCGTCTTGCCAAGGTGCCGCTGAAGAGTGCGGAAAGAACAGGACTGCACAATATCGTGTTTGCCGGCGGCGTGTGTGCTTATAATGCGGAGCCCCTGGCAGAATACATCGATTTCTTTTCTCTGGGCGAGGGGGAGGAGATCACGCCGGAGATCATTCGTCTTTACGATCAGGCAAAGCAGGAGGGCTGGACGAAGGATGCCTTTTTGCTGGCTGTGTCCAAGATTCCCGGCATTTATGTGCCCAGCTTCTACAGGCACGAATATAACGAGGATGGTACCCTGAAGCAGATCGTTGCTTTGAATGGGGCACCCGAGGTAATCACCAAGCGGATCGTGGAGAATTTGGACACCGCCTATTATCCCACTAAAATGATCGTGCCTTCAACGGAGATCGTTCACGACCGTGCCAATTTGGAGGTATTCCGTGGCTGTATCCGGGGCTGCCGGTTCTGCCAGGCGGGATTCTCCTGCCGTCCGGTGCGGCGCAAGAGCGCCCAGGTGCTGTTTCAGCAGGCGGTGGATATGCTCACCGATTCCGGAAATAATGAGATCACCTTGTCAAGCTTGTCCACCTCTGATTACCGTGAACTGAAGGAACTGACCGATGAGCTGATCCCTTACTGTGGTGAAAACCGGGTGAATCTGTCGGTGCCGTCCCTCCGGGCGGATAATTTCTCCCGGGAGCTGATGAGCAAGCTGCAGACCCTGCGCAAAAGCGGTTTGACCTTTGCGCCGGAAGCCGGTACCCAGCGGCTCAGAGATGTGATCAACAAGAATCTGTCCGAAGAGGAGATCCTCACCACCTGCACCAACGCCTTCTCCGGCGGCTGGAACAACGTGAAGCTGTACTTCATGCTGGGTCTGCCCACGGAAACCGATGAGGATGTGCTGGGCATTGCGGATCTGGTGTACAAGATCATCAAGGCGTGGAAGGAACACGCTGTGAACAAGAAGCGGGGACTGCGTGTCCATGTGGCGACGGCGTATTTTGTGCCCAAGCCCCACACACCTTTCCAATGGGAAAAGCAGATCGAGCCGAAGGAATATCTGCGCCGTTGCAAGCTGCTGAAGGATCATTTTTACTCCAAGTCCATTGAGTACAATTACCATGAGCCGGATCTGAGCCGCCTGGAGGCGGTGATGGCCCGTGGTGACCGGCGGCTCGGTCCGGTGATCGAGGCTGCTATGTACAATGGCGCGCGGCTGGATGGCTGGGATGAGTATTTCCGCTACGATCTGTGGATGGATGCCTTCAAGTCCTGCGGTGTGGACCCCGATTTCTATACGGTTCGGGGCTTTGCTGAGGATGAGCTGTTGCCCTGGGATCCCATGGATGTGGGCGTGTCGAAGAAATTCCTTCTGCGGGAGCGCCAGCGTGCTTATGATGTCCAGATCACTCCGGATTGCCGCCATGGCTGTGCCGGCTGCGGCGCAAATCAGTTGCTTAAGGAGGTGCCCTGCGATGCCTAGAGTATTGTTTGAAAAGACCGGGAATGCCATTTGGATCTCTCATCTGGATCTGATGCGTGTGTTCCAGAGAGCCTTCAAGCGGGCAGGTCTGCCCCTGACCCATACCCAGGGCTTTAATCCCAGACCTTCGGTTTCTATTGCTCTGCCGCTGTCCGTGGGCGTGGAAAGTCAATGCGAGCTGCTGGATTTTGATTTGGATCAAATGGATGTTCCTTGTGAGCAGATCAAAGAACGGCTGAATGGGGCGCTGATCGATGGTGTTCGGGTGCTGGACGTGTACGAAACCGGACGGAAGATCAAGGAGCTGGCGCTGCTTCGATGTGTGCTGGAGCTGGAATATGACAATGGTGTTCCTTTGGGTGCAGTGGATGCGCTGAGAAAGCTGTTCGCATCCGAATCCCTGACCGTTGAGAAAAAGGGTAAGAACGGCGTTACCCAGCAGGATATCATTCCCATGATCCGCAGCATTACGGTGACGGCAGGGGAGAAGCGTATCAGCCTGGAAGCGGTTGTATGCTGTCAGAATCCCTCGCTGAACCCGATGCAGCTGCCTGCGGCGATTGGGGTATACGCACCGGAAATGACTCCGGATTTTGTCAAGTGCCGCCGTGTGGAGCTGTTTGACACCAATGAGAAAATTTTCAGATAAGGAGATCGTTATGGATATTGAATTGGAAGAGTGCCCCATTTGCCGTGGGGATGGCATGATCATGCATGAGGGCGGCTGGAATGTGCAGGTGGAGTGTGCCTGCTGCGGTGCTCATACTGTGTACCTGGAGTATGACAATGAGGAGCAGAAAGCTGCTGCGGAGAAGGGCGTCGCCACCTTGTGGAACATGGGAAAAGTGGTCCACAGCGAGCGTGGAGAGTAAAAGAAAAAATTTTTGCAAAAATGAAAAATAATGCTTGCATTTTTCGGCAAGGTGTGATATTATATCGAAGCTGTCGCAAGACGCAAGCAAAATCCGGGTGTGGCGAAGTTTGGTATCGCGCTTGAATGGGGTTCAAGAGGCCTCGAGTTCGAATCTCGACACTCGGACCAAATAACGGGAAGTTCCTTGCGGAACTTCCCGTTATTTCTTTTAGTCGAGATTTGAACCGTTCAATGCAACAGTCCGGGGGACTGTTGCTTGCGAGGGCTCGACCCAGCGAAACAAATATTTCTGCCCCAGGGGCAGAAATACAAACGAATTTTGGAACTCGAACCATTAAGACCGAAGGAGCATCAGCTCTTTCGGTCTCGATTTTTGTTGTAGGATAGTAGGGGCGGCAGATTGCCGCCCGTCACCGTTAGGCGCAAAAATAAGGGGCGGGTCAAGACCCGCCCCTACGATTATGCTTTTGTAGGGCGAGGGCATGCCCTCCCCGTCGCCGCAGGCGCAAAAAAAGGGGCGGCAGATTGCCGCCCGTCAACGTTAGGCGCAAGAATAAGGGCGGGTCAAGACCCGCCCCTACGATTAAAGTCGGGAGGCCAAGCGGTCTT
>JAZNRS010000116.1:0-4388 GCA_045590815.1 Faecousia sp. | reverse complement strand
TGGATAACAGCATCGGAAACTTTCTGCTTTTTCATAGCTCGTTGTCCTCCTATCCGTAAAAATTTTTTTACTATTGTAACGCACGTATATACAGTTGTCAACTTTTTTAACAATCTTTTTTGAAAAAATTTTCCCTTTACTTCGACGCGGAAAGTTGGTATAATAGTCCGCGTGCCAAAGGCTGCAGGAATGGTAATGGATAGCGGCGTTTTTGGTAATAAGAGAATACGCGCCCGTAGCTCAGTTGGATAGAGTGACAGACTCCGACTCTGTAGGCCGCTGGTTCGAATCCAGTCGGGCGTACCAAAGCATCCCGTCCCTTATGGGGCGGGATGCTTTGCTGTGTATTGTGCCGCGATTCGAACCTAGCGGCCTACAAATTGAAATAAAAATGCGGCTTGCCAAAGGCAAGCCGCTGGTTCGAATCCAGTCGGGCGTACCACTAAAGAAACCTCTTTTGTCTGTCAAGACAAGAGAGGTTTCTTTCACACGTTCAATATGATTATTTTTCGTATTTTTCAAAATATCCCATTTCAGTATATGCATACTTTGTGCTCTTGATTTTGTTCGAAATGATAAATGGCAGGCGGATCATAAAGATGATCAGGAACGCCACAAGAGCCAGTCCCCATAAATCGGTTTTAACAAATGTCGCTGATGCTATCAGCCAGTAAAGACTATATACTCCCACCTCCAGCAGCATACACCATGCAGTGAAAATTCCGGGTGAATACAATGTTTTCTTACCCTTTGGTCTGTAATGCTTCAAAGCGACAATGCTTAAAATTGTATGTACCAAAGTTTCTCCAAGTCCAAAGAAAATTATAAAAACAGTTCCCTTGTTTCCAAGCATTGGAGTCATGAAAGTAAGTGCAATAAACAGCAGCTCTGCACCAAAATTAGTTATCATATCTGTTAAACGGTTTTCAGGATAAGCCAGAGGATTATCGGACTTTTGCATCAGCTTATTCATCATAAACTGGAAACCATTTGGCCATGTAAGCTCTTCAAATACATGGAGCGGCAAAATAACTGTCAGCAGGCCCATCAGTTTTTGTGGAATACTCCATGCATTCCAATTGATAATCAATACATTGAGCATCACGATACCCAGTAAATAAGTTGCGTGCAGCCATGGCTGTCCGCACCACCAGTTCAACATTGATTTTCTCATAAAAAATTCCCCCTTTACGACAATCCGACAACTGTTGTATAATTCTATTATTCCATACTGTGTATGCATGCATCAATCATCAATTTGGCTTTGACTGTCGGATTAGTCGTTAGAGGGGCACTTATGAAAAAACAACCTGAGCGCACTGCCATGACGCGCGGTATTTTGATAGAAGCATTCCTTGAATTATGTAAGCACAAGCCTTTTGATAAAATCACTATTTCTGAAATATCTGCTAAAGCGGGCTATAATCGCAGTACCTTCTACCAGTACTTCAATGATGTGCATCATCTGCTTTCCTGCATTGAGGATGAGATGCTGGAGTATATAAAAGATGCTGTTGTAAATAAGATCGGCAAAGTCCGCCCGGAGAATTTTTTTGTTGATGGGTTTATGCAAATTCATGAGAACAAAAGGTATATATTAAAACTTCTGTTAGGCGGGAGTATTAATACCTTCCCTTCGAAGCTCAAAAAAAGCCTGATCCCTTTATTTGCAGAACAAATGCACATGTCTATGGATGATGAGCAGACAATTTATAAGTTGGATTTTTATCTATCCGGTATCATTTCAATTGTTTCAAGGTGGGTCACTTCTGATGCCCCAATGCCTCCAGAGGAATATGCGTTGTTGATCAGACAAATTGTAGAAGGAATGAGTAAGTCCAAGCTGTTTCCGGTTCTTTAATAAAAACGCACCTTTTCCGGTTTCTTCCCTGCATTTACGCACCCTTATGAAGCTCTTTCGCAAAGCATCCCGTCCCTTATGGGGCGGGATGCTTTGCTATGTACTGTGCCGCGATTCGAACCTAGCGGCCTACAAATTGAAATAAGGCACGGTTTGCAACGGGCGAAGCCCTGCAAACCGCTGGTGAGTTTATCCCCTTTAGGGGAAATCCAGTCGGGCGAATAAAACAAGGTCATCGGCTCGCCGATGACCTTGCTGCTCATTGTTAAGGCTGTACCAAAATACCGACGGCCTGGTTCGGCACATCTGTCATGATCGCGTCTGCGCCAATCGATTGCAGCCGCGCCATTTCCGCGGGATCGTTGATCGTCCAGTACTGAACGGCAATGTTATTCTCATGTGCGTAGTTGATGACGCGGGAAGTTCCCAAATTGATAACATAATCCGTTGTGGGGATCTGCAGTGCCACGAAGCGGAAGGTTCCCTCCTTGGCTTTCAGCCCCAGCATGGCGTGGAGATAAAAGCGGACACACTCCTTCACGCCTGCACTGCGGGGCATATCGGGATACGTCTCATCCATATAGGCGGTGACCTCATTGTGGAACGTACCCACCACCGTGCGGGAAAGACAGTTATGAGATGTCAGCGTCTCATACAGAATGTCCGTTGCCTTAAGCCCGTTGTCCCCGCCGTTTTTGACCTCAATGATATAGTGATACTCTCCACAGCTCTCCAGATAGGTCAGTGCTTCCTCCAGCGTCACGATACGCAGATCTTCGGGCACATCATCGCCGCGAAGGTCGGCAAAGGGAAGCGCCCCCTCTGCATTTTTGAAGCGTGCACCCATGTTCAGCGTTTTCAGCTCTGCAAGGTTTTTTGTGCCTACATCCACTTCAGCCTCACCAAATACCTCCGCCGCGTCACTGGTTCTGTCAAGGGTGCTGTCATGGAGAAGGACAGGGATCCCGTCTGCTGTCAGATGGATATCGAATTCGAAGATATCCAGCGTGTATACATCGCTCTCAGTGCAGTTTTTCAGGGCCATCATGGTGTTTTCCGGCGCAATGCCTCCGCCGGCGCGGTGTCCGGAAAGCATAGTCTGTCCCAGCGGTGTGATCAGCGGGTTGGTGGCATTCTCTGTGGAGATGGGTGCTTCGGTGCTGTCTTTTGTCACCAACCAATACACGCCGCCCAAGAGTGCCCCAAAGGCGAGGATAACGCACAGGATGATCGTCAAAATCCGCTTTAAATGATGTCTGCGGGAACGCTTCGTTTTTGCCATAGTATTTCTCCCATCGTTTGTCCGATTGTGCGGCTATCGTATCATATTTTCATACGTTCTGCAATTATTTTTGCTTTTCTTAAAAGAGACTGATTTTCTATAGCAATTTTGCCGCCCATCGTGTAGAATAAAAGGGAAAAACCAACAGGAGGACGTCCCATGTCACTGTTAACGAAAGCATCCTATTCCAATGAAGTGACCCAGCGTGAACAGGAGAATCTACAGGTGGCCTACCGCGCTGCCTGTGAGGGCATTGTGCTGCTGAAAAATGACGGCACGCTGCCTCTCAAGACGAAGAAGGTGGCTCTCTATGGCGCAGGTGCCTCCATGACCATCAAGGGCGGCACAGGCTCGGGCGAGGTGAACGAGCGCCACTCCGTTACCATCTTGGAGGGCATGACCGACCGCGGATTTACGATCACCACCCGCAACTGGATCGCCGATTTTGAGCGGCTCTACGTTGAAGCAGAGGCCGCTTACAAGGTGGAGAAGAAAAAGCGCATCAACATTTTGAAGCCCAACTCTATCATGGACAT
Organism: Faecousia sp.; assembly: GCA_045590815.1. Lineage (GTDB taxonomy): Bacteria > Bacillota > Clostridia > Oscillospirales > Oscillospiraceae > Faecousia. Next base: position 709 of record JAZNRS010000116.1, on the reverse strand, counting down.
GCTGATGGAGGATTTCCGCGCCCCCTGCGGCCCTAAGATTGACGATGGCTACGTAGCGGCCTCCGACACCGACAGCTGTGTGTATGTGGTGAGCCGCCAAGCAGGCGAGGGCGGCGACCGCAAGGCGGAGAAGGGGGATTTCTTCCTCTCCCATGAGGAACTGACCGCTATCCGTTTCTGCGCCGAGAAGTATCCCCACTTCGTCCTTGTCATCAACGCAGGCTCTTCTATCGACATGGGCTTTATGGAGGAAATCGAGGGCATCAATGCTATCGTCTACCTCTGCCAGTTGGGCACTGAGGGTGGTCACGCTTTTGCCGACATCCTCTCCGGCGATGTGTCCCCCTCGGGCAAGCTGTCCGATACATGGGCAAAGCAGTACGCCCACATCCCCTTCGCTAGCGACTATAGCTACCTCAACGGCAACTTGGAGGACGAATATTATCAAGAGGGTATCTACGTGGGCTACCGCTACTTCGATTCCTTCTCTGTCGCCCCTGCCTTCCCCTTCGGCTTCGGCTTGAGCTATACCGACTTCGCCATCGAAAGCTGTGGCGTTGCAGTGGATGGCAGTACCGTCACCGTCACCGCCGCCGTCACCAACACGGGCAGCGATTACCGCGGCAAGGAAGTGGCGCAGCTGTACGTGTCCGCTCCCACGGGCGGCCTTCATAAGGAATACCAATCCCTCGCCGCTTTTGAAAAGACC
>JAZNRS010000115.1:0-9679 GCA_045590815.1 Faecousia sp. | reverse complement strand
ATCCACCGCTGGCGACAGCGTACCGGTTCGAGTCCGGTCACCGGCACCAAATAAAAGAGAGAGGCACACGCCTCTCTCTTTTATTTTTGCAAAGGGGAACGGACTCGAACCCATCTAAATGCGGCGCGGACGAGCGCCGCCGGCGAAGGCTCAACGGAGCCGAACCTTAATTTTTGCTAAAAGCAAAAATGCAAATCGAGTCCGGTCACCGGCACCAAGTCTTAATAGCTTGAACCTCTTTACCGTTGGTAAGATGTTCGGGCTATTTTGCTTTATGTCGGAGTATGAAAACTTCAATGGATAAAGCACAAGCAAAGCCGCAGGCGAATTTTCGTCTGCGGCTTTGTGATTTTGGGTATCCCTTGGTTTTATATCGTTAACTTAATTCACTCGGTAATTTCCTTGTTGGTAGTGCTGTCAGCACCGTTTTTCTTGCGTGCTTGCCACTCGGCATATTTTCTTATAGATAGTGAAGCTGAGCTTGTTATTTCTGCGTTGGAGGTAGTTACCGGCAATTGCCCCCGCTGCAGTGGTACGGGCAAGGTGACCGGACACTACGGCAATTCCTGGAACGACAAGCCGGGTTATGAGTACGGAAAGCGATGCGGCTTATGCAATGGCACCGGCTGGAAATGACATGTTGATGTGTTTCCGCTATATAGCTAATGCAACGCTCAGCGAAACTGCGTTTCATTGTATCAAATAGCGTTATGCCAAATAAAAGAGAGAGGCTTATGCCTCTCTCTTGAGCGTGTCAAAAAAGCGGTGTCATTCCGAGCCAGTGCGCACACTGGCGTGGGAATCCCCGAGTTTTTCGAACTTTTTTAGTCAAAAAACCAGCATTTCACTCCTATTTAGGGGATTGCCACACCAGTGACATCGGTCACTGGTTCGCAATGACAGGTTTTTTGACAGTCTGAAGCATTGCGAGCCGAAAGGCTCGCAATGTTTTTTTGCTTTATTAGAAAATATATATTTCTTATTCACAATTATGTGATATAATAACCGAAAAAGGAGGATATGCCATGAAGAAAATCATTTCCATGACCCTATCGGCAGTCATGCTTGCCAGTCTGTTCGCAGGATGCAGCAAGGCAAAGCCCTTATCTCCTAAGCCCGACTCCCAAAACGCCACCACCGTCACCTCCCCCACTATTGAGGCGGATTATGCCCAGACCGACAGCGACATGTTCTCCGACCGGGATCTGAAGCAGGAGCACGACACCGCAGGCAGCATACAAATCCAGCTGGAGGGCAGCTCCGCAACCTGCAGCTCCCCGGCGGTATCCATAACCGGCAGCGATATTTCCATCGACCAGGAGGGCACCTATATCCTCGCCGGAACCCTGACCGACGGCAGCATTACCGTCAACGCCGGGGAAAAGGACAAGATCCAGCTGGTTTTGAACGGTGCCAGCATCACCAACCGCACCGGTCCTGCCATTTTTGCCGTTGCCGGTGACAAGCTGTTTATCACCAATGCCGCCAATACGGAAAACACGATCTCCAATGGCGGCAGCTTTGTAAACGGTGAAACCGACGCGGCGATCTTCGCCCGGATGGATCTGACCATCAATGGCACAGGCAAGCTGACCGTGGAATCCCCTGCCGGTCACGGCATTACTGCTAAAGACGATCTTGCCATCACCGGCGGCAATCTGACCGTCAACACCGCTTTCCACGGTCTGGATGCCAACGACAGCATCCGCATCACCAATACCACACTGACCATCGATGCCGGTAAGGACGGCATCCACGCCGAAAACAATGAGGACGAAGCCCTTGGCTTCGTATACATCTCCTCCGGTACCTTCTCCATTGAGGCGGAGGGTGACGGCATCAGTGCCGCCTCGACCCTGCAGATCTGCAGTGGAACCTACGACCTACTCACCGGCGGCGGCAGTGAGAACGCCTCCAAGGATCATTCCGAAGGCTGGGGAAATCCCATGGGCGGAGGTCCTGGCAAACCGGGTATGCGTGCTGTTGAAACCAACGAAGCCGACACCTCCACCAGCATGAAGGGCATTAAGACCGGTGCCGGTCTGCTTATTTCCGAGGGCAGCTTCACCATCAATTCCGCTGACGACTCCATCCACGCCGCTGAGATCATCATCAACGGCGGCAGCTACCAGATCACAACCGGCGACGATGCCATCCACGCCGACCAAACCCTGCAGATCACCAACGGCACCATCAACATCACCGAAAGCTACGAGGGTCTGGAAGCCCATCACGTTACCATCAGCGGCGGCGACATTTCCATGACCTGCGACGACGACGGCATCAATGCCGCCGGTGGCAACGATTCCAGCGGCACCCAGGGACGTGATCCCATGGAGCAAGGCGGAAGACCCATGGGTCCCGGCGGTTTCGGCGGTGCAGGCGACGGCAGTGTGACCATTTCCGGCGGCATTTTGAATATCATTTCCTCTGGCGACGGCATCGATGCCAACGGCACGCTGACCATCTCCGGCGGCAAGACCACCATCACCGGTCCCACCCAGGGCGATACCGCCACGTTGGACTTTGATGTGAGCGGCGGCATCAGCGGCGGCACCTTTATCGGCACCGGCGGCAGCATGATGGCGCAGACCTTCAGCGACTCCGCCCAGGGCGTGATCTCTCTGAATGTGGGCAATCAAGCCGCAGATACCACCATCACCCTCACCGATACAGACGGAAATGTTATTGTATCCCACTCTCCCACGCTCCCCTTCGCCATCGTGATACTCAGTACACCGGACATGGTCAAGGGCGCTGACTACACCGTCACCATCGGCGACATGACAGATACCTTCACCGCAGGATAACAAAAAAGCCTTGCCGCTGGGCAAGGCTTTTCTTTATGCAGGATAAATATTGCTGATCCAGATCAGAATGGGCAGCACCAGTGTAAACACACTGACCAGCCAGGGAAACAGCGTCCGCTTGGAGAAGATCGTCAGCACGATGCAAATACCCGTCAGCAGCAGCGGGATCAAGACCACGATCAGCTTGGGCATCAGCAAACCGAAATCACCGGTGGATAGCAGGTTAATGCCCACTGTGTCCGGAAGTCTTGCGGCGTTTTTAATGGCCAAAATGACGGCAACCACCGCCACCGGTATAGAAATGATCACCGGCCACAGCTTGACGATATATTTACCGATCAGCTTCAAAACCTTCCCGAATTTGACCATCCCGTTGGAAAATGCCGGGTGTTTCTCGCCGAAATCGTTCCATTTTTTCTTCATGTTATCAAACAGCTTCATACAAAGACCTCCATTTGATTTTTACGCAAAATGGCATTGAGTCCGTTTTATTGGACATTAAGTGTGTTATCCTTTGGACAGATAAAAAAACCAAGGAGGACACAACCATGAAATCTGCCACTGTAACCCGTACCGCACATCCCGCATACCCCAACGCCGCCGACCGCCGCTACTACCTGCGCAAGCTGCTGGATGCAGCCCTGGGACTGGCGATCCTGGTGGGCACCATCAGCGCCCTTGTGTTTCTTTTCTTAGGGTAAGCGATCCATGTCCGACTGTCGAATGATCCGGCAGTCGGATATTTTTTTATCCGCAACCACGATCAATGCCGCCGAACCCCCGAATGAGCCGCAGCTGCCGGGGTTGACCACCCACATGCCCTGCTCTGTCTTTTCACAGTAAGCCTCGTGGGTGTGCCCAAAGAGCACCGCCTGCGCATTGGCAGCCTGGGCATCCCGAACCAAGGACCAGATGCCGCTTTTGACCCCGTGCTTATGCCCATGGGTCATAAACAGCTTCACACCGCCAACCCATTCCACCAGGGTTTCCGCCGCAAAATATTGACCGCGATACCGGTCACAATTCCCCGGCACCTGGTAAAAACGAATATCGGGAAATTCCTCCGCCATGGCGGAGCCATCATCGTAATGATCCCCCAAATGCACCACCGCATCCGGCTTCACCGACGAAATACACCTGCGCATGAAGCTCAGCGCCGAATGAGAATCGGAAAGAACCAGTATTTTCATCGTTCACCATCCGTCCTGCGTGTGCATATAGTAATACTGATCGTAATTATTGTGCCCATTATAGCAGACTTTTTGATTGGAGGCAATAGAATGCAGAAAAAATCTGATAATTTTTCCATGCAGGAGGCCATGCGGCTGGCAAAAAGCGATGCCGGACAGCAGCTTATGGCACTTCTGCAAGCACAAAACGCAGACGCGCTCAGCACCGCCATGAAGCAGGCCGGCAGCGGTGATTACACGCAACTGAAGCAAACCCTTGCGCCTCTGCTGGCATCCCCGGAGGCGCAAAAACTGCTGAACCAGCTGGGGAGGAATGCCAATGAGTGAACTGGAAGAGAAACTCAATTCTGTTTTGAACGATCCGCAAATGATGCAGCAGATCATGAACATGGCCCAATCCCTCAGCAGCGAGGGCGTTCAAAATCCATTTCCGGATATTGATATTGGCATGCTGCAAAAGCTCTCGGGCTTTGCCAAGCAAGGCAACATCGACAAGGATCAGCGGGCACTTCTGAAAGCGCTGACCCCCTACCTCACCCGGGAGCGGATCAGAAAACTGGAAAAAGCCATGCGGGCTGCACAGCTCGCCCGGGCAGCCTCCGGGATGTTAAGCTCCGGTGCGCTGCAACCCTTGATCGGCAGGTGAAAACCATGTATAACCGCTACATCCCCCAACCCGACGGTACCTACCGCCGCAGTCGAATGCCAGAGCCACGGAAGCCACCGGTTCGAAAACCGGATCCGCCTCCGCCAGCACCACAGCCACCTGCGCCGCCGCAACGAAACTGCAACCGTCCGGAGCCCCGGCACGACAGCGCCGCCAGTTTCCTGCGGCGGCTCTTCCCCAAGGATTTCGATACCGGGGATCTGCTCATCATCATTTTGCTTCTGCTGATGGCAGGCGACTGCCCCGATGACCAAAACACTGCTCTGCTGACACTAATCATCTACTTTTTTATGTAAACCGGTTGCATTGTGTCGAATTTCCTGATATAATGGCTATATCCCATATCAGGAAGTGATTACATGAAGCGCACAGCCTTGATCGCAATATTTCTTCTTATCTGCATATTATTCGTTGGCTGTCAGGAAGACGACCTTTCTAACGCCAAATTCACCTACGATCACACCGTCGCCGGCTCCCAGGCAATCCTCCGGGACAAATTTGTTGCCACCGCCGAAGAATGGCTGGGTGCCAAGGAATCCGACGGCTCCCATGAGCCTATCATCGACCTGTATAACAGCCACGAGCCTCTTGCTCGTGGATACGCCGTCCAGTACGATGACCAGTGGTGCGCCACCTTCGTCAGCGCTACAGCCATCAAGGCCGGATTAACGGAGATTATCCCTACGGAATGTAGTTGTGAGCAGCAAATTGAACTGTTCAAGGAATTGGAGTGTTGGGTGGAAGACGATGCCCATCTCCCCCTCCCCGGTGACATCATCTATTATCGTATGGATAATACGGGCATCGGCGACTGTACCAAATGGTCAGACCATGTGGGCATCGTCATCGGCACCTATGAAGGCCATATCAAAGTCATCGAAGGTAACAAGGATGCGGATGTCAGCTACCGGATCCTGAAGCAAAATGATCCTATCATTCGTGGGTTTGCCGTCCCGGACTACGCAAAAGCAGCCGAAAATTGAAAGAACTGCCCGTGGAATTTCCACGGGCAGTGTTTTGTTACTTAGCCACAAAGCCGACCTTCTTATAGACCTTGCGCAGGGTCTTTTCGGCAACATAGCTGGCCTTCTGAGCGCCGTCACGGTAGACGGACTCCAGGTAAGCCTTGTCCTTCATCAACCGCATGGACTCCTCACGGATGGGACGCAGATGCTCAACGACTGCCTCGCCAACCACGGGCTTGAACTTGCCATAGCCGCAGCCGATGAACTCGTTCTCGATTTCCTCGAAGGTCTTGCCGGTAACCGCAGAGTAAATGGTCATCAGGTTGGCAACACCGGGCTTGTTCTCCTTATCGTAGCGGACGCAATTCTCGGTGTCGGAATCGGTGATGGCACGCTTGAACTGCTTCATGACAACCTCAGGGGGATCCATCAGCAGCACACGGCCGGTGTCCTCATTCTCGGACTTGGACATCTTCGCCAGAGGATTGGTCAAGCTCATGACACGGGCGCCAACCTTGGGAATAAAGGGCTCGGGGATCTTGAACACATCGCCGTAGATACCGTTGAAACGGCGGGCGATGACGTGGGTCAGCTCCACATGCTGCTTCTGATCCTCGCCCACGGGCACCAGATCCGGCTGATACAGCAGAATATCGCCAGCCATCAAGCTGGGGTAAGTAAACAGACCGGCATTGATATTGTCCGCGTTCTTGGCGGATTTATCCTTAAACTGAGTCATGCGGCTCAGCTCGCCGAACATGGAGTAGCAATCCAAAATCCAGCCCAGCTCTGCATGCTGATGCACATGGCTCTGGATGAACAACGTATTCTTCTCCGGATCCAGACCGCAGGCAATGTACTGCGCCAGCTGCTCCAGGGTACGCCGCCGCAGATCGGCAGGATTCTGCCGGACGGTGATGGCGTGCAGATCTGCCATGAAGTAGAAGCAGTCATATTGATCTGCCCGCTCTGCCCAATTCTTAACGGCACCCAAATAACTGCCCAGGGTCAAATCACCGGAGGGCTTGATGCCGGATAGCATTCTCTTTTTTGCAACGATTTCTTCCATAATTAACGCCTCATTTCAACGTAATGCTAGTATTCTATCACACTCCCAAGAAAAACGCAACGAAAAATTGACTTTATTCCCAACCGATGGTATAGTATTAGCAGAATTCTAAAAATGAGGTAATCACTATGGACTATCAAGCCCTTGCACAGTTACTTTTCCCCAACGTAACCGACACACCCGAAGCTCTGGAGGAGAAATTCCCTCTGCGGCAGCTTCCCGAGGGTGCGGTTGTTACCCGTATGGCTCCCTCCCCCACCGGTTTCGTCCATCTGGGCAATCTGGTGCAGGGACTGACCGCTGAGCGCATGGCGCACCTCTCCGGCGGCGTTCTGTTTCTCCGGGTGGAGGATACCGATGCCAAGCGTGAGGTCCCCGGCGCTGTGGAGGTGCTCATCAACACCCTGAAGCACTACGGCATCCACTTCGACGAAGGCGCCACCATCGACGGCGACAATGGTATTTACGGCCCCTACCGCCAGCGCCAGCGTGCCGCCATCTACCATGTCTACGCCAAGAAGCTGGTATCCGAGGGCATGGCATATCCCTGCTTCTGCACCGAGGAGGAGCTTTCCGCCATGCGTGAAAAGCAGGAGGCCGCCAAGGAGACCACCGGTTACTACGGCACATACGCCATGTGGCGTGACCGCAGCATCGAAGATATCCAGGCACAGCTGGATGCCGGCAACCCCTGGGTCCTGCGCTTCCTTTCCACCGGTTCCATCGAGAACCAGTTCAAGTTTGACGATCTGGTCAAGGGCAAGCTGACCATCACCGAAAATAATGTGGATCACGTCCTGCTGAAGTCCGACGGCATCCCCACCTACCACTTCGCCCACGCCGTGGACGATCATCTGATGCGCACCACCCATGTGGTTCGTGGCGACGAATGGCTGCCCACCCTGCCCTTCCACATCCAGCTGTTCAAGGCGCTGGGCTTTAAGCTGCCCAAGTATGTCCACATCGGACCGCTGATGAAGATGGACGGTACCTCCAAGCGCAAGCTCAGCAAGCGCAAGGATCCGGAGCTGGCGCTGACCTTCTACAAGGCAGAGGGCTTCCCGGTGGAGGCAGTTTACGAGTATATCATGACCCTGCTGAACTCCAATTACGAGGACTGGCGCCGTGCCAACCCCACCGCCGTTCCCACCACCTTCAAGTTCAGCCCCAAAAAGCTGAATCCTGCCGGAAACCTGTTCGACTACGCCAAGCTGACGGACGTTTCCAAGAACGAGATCGCCAAGATGGATGCGCCCAAGGTCTACAATCTGCTCACCCAGTGGGCGAAGGAATTCGATCCGGATTTCGCCGCCAAGCTGGAGGCGGATCCCGTGTTTGCTACCGCCATTTTGTCCATTGGCCGTGGCGGCAAAAAGCCCCGCAAGGACCTGGCTACCTGGAAGGAAGCCAAGCCCTACATGGGCTTCTTCTATGACGAGTATCTGGAAAAGCCCGTGTTTGACGAAAAGTTTGACAAGGCGGTCATCGTCGATGTGCTGAACCGCTTCCTGGACAAGTTCAACATCGAAGACGATTCTGCCACCTGGTTCGACAAGGTCAAGACCATCACCGAGGAGATCGGCTTCACCACCGATATGAAGGCATACAAGGCTGACCCCACCGCCTTCCCCGGCACCGTGGCGGATGTTTCCACCTTCATCCGTCTGGCAGTCACCGGCAAGACCAATTCTCCCGATCTGTACACCGTTATGCAGATTTTGGGCTATGTCCGCACCTGCGACCGTATCCGCTACACCCTGGAACAGCTGTAATATTTCGGTGCGCTGCTTTGGCAGCGCACCTTTTTATTGACGAACGGCAGAAAATGACGTAAAATGGTGAACGTTATGATGTAACGCTATGATGCAAAAAGGAATGAGAATCCGTGTCTATCAAAGAATTTCGCGCCGGTGTCCGGGATGGGCTTCCGGTATACTTTGGATATTTTTCTGTCAGCTTCGGCTTCGGTGCCATGGCCATCTCCCAAGGCTTGAAGCTGTGGCAGGCGGTGCTGATCTCCGCCTCCAACCTCACCAGCGCCGGTCAGTTCGCCGGTTTGACGGTCATCACCGCCGGTGCCATGATTTTGGAACTGATCTTGACCCAGCTGGTGATCAACAGCCGCTACGCCTTGATGAGTTTGGCACTTGGTCCCCGTTTCGGTGAAAAAGTTGGCATCGGCAAGCGACTGATTGCTGCGTTTTTCAACACAGACGAGGTGTTCGCCCTGGGCATGGCTCGGGGCAATAAGCTCACCACCAGCTATTTCGTAGGTGCAGGCAGCATCTCCGCTTTGGGCTGGACATTGGGCACCGCCGCCGGTGCTGTGGCAGGCTCGCTGCTGCCGCCCATGGTGCGGCTGTCCCTTGGTGCGATGCTCTACGGAATGTTCATCGCCATCGTGATCCCCCAGGCGCGAGAAGAAAAACCCATGCTCGTCTGCCTGGTACTAGCGCTGCTCTTCAGCTGTCTGTTCTGCTGGGTGCCGGGACTGAATCAAGTTTCCGCAGGTCTTGCCATCGTCATTTGTACGGTGCTGGCAGCCGCCATTTGCGCTTTGCTGTTCCCCGTTCCCGATGAGGAGGTGGCGCAATGAAGGCTTGCATTTACATTCTCGTCATGGCGGTGACCACCTATCTCATCCGGGCTGTGCCGCTGGCGCTGCTGCGAAAGCCCATCAAAAGCCGGTTTATCCGCTCTTTCCTACACTATGTGCCGGTGGCGTGCCTCACCGCCATGACCTTCCCGGCGATCCTCTACACCACCGACAATGTCCTCAGCGGCGCATTGGGTCTGGCGGTTGCGGTGGTGCTGTCCCTTTGGAAACGCAGCCTGCTTACGGTTGCCTTGGCAAGCTGTGCAACCGTATTTTTCACCGAACTCATATTACATTTTGTATAACAAAAGCCCCAACTCCTCGGAGTTGGGGCTTCTTCACGGGATCGTATGGTCGGCAGACGCATCGTAGGGGCGGCAAT
>JAZNRS010000114.1:0-3097 GCA_045590815.1 Faecousia sp. | reverse complement strand
CCACGGGTGGCGTTCTTGCGAGCGTCACGGCAAGCCTTGCAGCGCTGGGGCTCGTTCTGGAAGCCGCGCTCAGCGTAGAATTCCTGCTCACCGGCGGTGAAAACGAATTCGTTGCCGCACTCTTTGCAAACTAAAGTCTTATCTTCGTACATTGATTTTACCTCTCTTCGGTTTTTTGTGCCCGTGAAAGCCCACCAAGATGCCAGGTCGTAACGCGGGTATGATGAAGTATTGTGGCAATGCCACAGGTTGCATTATACATAAATGATTTCCATTTGTCAATCCTTTATGAAAAAATTCTTGAAATATTTTGCGGATTTATGCAAATTTCCGATAAGCCGCTAAATGTCGAAGCCGGTCTGTCCTTCATAGGTGATGTGCAGGTGGTCATAGGCCAGGGCGGTGACGCACCGACCACGGGGGGTTCGGGTCAAAAAGCCCAGCTGCATCAGATACGGCTCGTACACACCCCCCAGGGTCACCGCCGCCTCACCGATGGTAGCGGCGAGGGTTTCCAAGCCCACCGGTCCGCCGGAATAGTTGCGGATGATGGCGGTGAGCATCCGCCGGTCGATGGTGTCCAGACCCAGGTGATCCACCTCCAGCCGCTGCAAAGCCATGTCGGCAGCCTCCTTGGTGATGACACCGTCGCACATGATCTGGGCGAAGTCCCGGACACGGCGCAGGAAACGGTTGGCGATTCGGGGCGTGCCTCGGCTCCGGGAGGCGATCTCCAGGGCACCCTGGGGGTCAATGTCCATGCCCAGAATGGTGGCGCTGCGGGTGACAATTCTCGCCAGCTCCTCGGGGGTGTACAGCTCCAGCCGCAGAGAAACGCCAAAACGGTCACGAAGCGGTGCGGAAAGCTGACCGGCACGGGTGGTGGCACCGACCAAGGTGAATTTGGGCAGATCCAGACGGATGGAGTTGGCGCTGGGGCCCTTGCCCACGATGATATCGATGGCAAAATCCTCCATGGCCGGGTACAGGATTTCCTCCACGACCCGGTTCAGCCGGTGAATTTCGTCAATAAACAAAATATCGCCGGGGTTCAGGTTGGACAGCAGCGCCGCCAGATCACCGGGTTTTTCAATGGCAGGGCCGGAAGTGACCCGGATGTTCACACCCATTTCGTTGGCAATGACACCGGCAAGGGTGGTTTTGCCAAGGCCGGGAGGGCCATACAGAAGCGTGTGATCCAGCGGCTCACCCCGGCGGCGTGCGGCTTCAATATAAACGGACAGATTACCCTTAGCCTTCTCCTGACCGGTGTAATCCGACAACAGCTTGGGGCGCAGACCGATCTCACCGGCATCCTGGGAATTGTACACCGGGGAGATCATGGGCGTGTCCAGTTCGTGGGAAAATTCAAGGCTCATGTAACAGTTCCTCCAATTAACTGTCATTGCGAACCAGTGACAGATGTCACTGGTGTGGCAATCTCTTTGTCGGGGAGATTCCCACGCCAGTGTGCGCACTGGCTCGGAATGACACGGAATGATTTACCCCTTCATCACCATAGACCGCAGGGCGAAGCGGACCATTTCCTCGGTGGTGGCGGTGGGATCCACGCCCTTGAGGGCTGCAGAAATTTCTGCCGGAGAGTAGCCCAGTTCCTGCAAAGCGGCGGTAGCCAGGGCTGCGTTGTTGCCGGTCTGCACAGGTGCGGCGGTCTTGGTGCCGGAGAAATCCAACTCCACATCGCTGCCGCCCAGCTTGTCTTTCAGCTCCAAAATGATCCGCTGGGCGATCTTCTTGCCGATGCCCTGGGCAGCGGTGAGCATTTTTTCGTCCCCGGTCATGACAGCCAGGGTCAGATTTTGGGGGCCGCCGGAGGACAAGATCGCCATCGCCGCCTTGGGACCAACGCTGTTGACGGAGGTGAGCAGCTCAAAGCACCGCTGTTCCTCCTTGCTGATGAAGCCGTAAAGGTCGAAGGCATCCTCCCGGATGGCTTCGGTGATGTACAAACGGGCGGTTTGGTTCAATTTCAGCTGACCGGCGGTATAGGCGGTGACACGGCAGCCGTAGCCGACGCCGCCGCAGTCGATCACAGCCAGACCCGGCTCCAAAATGGCAACCTGCCCGGAAACGTAATATAGCATGGGTACCTCCAATTAGATGTCCTGTCATTGCGAGGGCCGCAGGCCCGTGGCAATCCCCTACGGCGATGCGCAAATCCAGGAGATTGCCACGCCAGTGTCTAGCCCCGTAGGGCTGTGCAAGCGGGCAACCGATGCGCCAGCATCGGCTCTTAGCGAGTCGCAGCGCACTGGCTCGCAATGACACAGTAATTTATCGTTGCAGTTGCGCCAGCAAGGATGTAGACGAACGGGCGTGGCACAGGGCGATGGCCACCGCATCCGCCGCATCATCGGGCTTCGGGGCGCTTTCCAGGTGCAGCAGCCGCTTGGTCATGTCCATGACCTGGTGCTTGGTGGCATTGCCGTAGCCCACCACCGCCTGCTTCACCTGCATGGGCTTGTAGGAAAAAACCTCCACGCCGGCCTGCCGAATGGCAAGCAGGATCACCCCCCGGCTCTGGGCAACGCCGATGCCGGTGGTCACATTCTGACCGAAAAACAGCTCCTCGATGGCAACCACATCCGGCTTGGTTACCTCCAAAAGCTGGCGCATATCTTCATAAATGATCTCCAGCCGGGCGGAAAAATCCATTCCCGGAGGGGTGGTGATGGCACCGCACCGCAGAAGCTGATATTGCCCACGGTTAGCTTCAATCAAACCGAAGCCTGTGATGCCGTAGCCGGGATCGATGCCTAAAATTTTCATCGCATACCACCGCTGGCGATGTGCCAGAAGTACAAGATCACGCAGATGATCATGATCACCACGCCGATGCGGGCCGCCCACACCTGCCATGCCGGGCGGGGGACGTATTTCTTCTCAGGCTCGATGATCTGGGGCTCCTGCTCCAGTTCCAATTCTTCGTTTTCCATTGTATTTCACCTCATTGTATATCATAACACAATTGTTTTGGAATTCCTACAACTTTTTTGAGAAAAATACGGAAAATAGGGTTATTCGTAGGGGCCGATGCCCACATCGGCCCCTAACCCACAGCGTACAAATGGGCCGA
>JAZNRS010000113.1:0-3821 GCA_045590815.1 Faecousia sp. | reverse complement strand
ATCCCCATCGCTCTGCACCTGGACCACGGCGACAGCTTCGAGACCTGCAAGTCCTGCATCGACGGCGGCTTCACCTCCGTCATGATCGACGCTTCCTCCAAGCCCTTCGCTGAGAACATCGAGATCACCAAGAAGGTCGTCGAGTACGCTCACGATCACGGTGTTGTGGTCGAGGCTGAGCTGGGCGCTCTGGCCGGCGTTGAGGACGAGGTCAACGTTTCCGCTGACAACGCTCACTACACCCGTCCCGAGGAGGTCGAGGAGTTCGTTGCCAAGACCGGCTGTGACTCTCTGGCCATCGCCATCGGCACCTCTCACGGCGCTTACAAGTTCAAGCCCGGCACCAACCCCCAGCTGCGCTTCGACATTCTGGAGTCCATCATCGAGAAGCTGCCCGGCTTCCCCATCGTCCTGCACGGTTCTTCCTCCGTTCCCCAGGAGTATGTGGAGATGGTCAACACCTACGGCGGCGCTATGCCCGGTGCCATCGGCGTGCCCGAGGAGCAGCTGCGTCGTGCTGCCCAGCTGGCTGTCTGCAAGATCAACATCGACTCCGATCTGCGTCTGGCCATGACCGGCACCATCCGTAAGTTCTATGCCGAGCATCCCGACAAGTTCGATCCCCGTGAGTACCTGAAGCCCGCCCGTGCCAACATTAAGGAGCTGGTCCGCCACAAGCTGATCAACGTCCTGGGCTGCGCCGGCAAGGCCTAATTTCTACTTAAAAAGACCTCCCTCGGGAGGTCTTTTTTACGGAAAAAGCAGGACGGTTCGCCGTCCTGCTTTTAGATTATTCGGGTTTGATCACATATCCCTGTGCCAGATCCTTGACGTAGTTCCAGCCACGGAAATCGTAATCGGTGTCCAGCTCCTCGTAGCGCTCCTCCAGCGCAGCCTTCGCAGCGTCGGCTACCTGGGGGTCGGCATCGTCAGTGAGCTGGGCGATGTAGGGCACCGCACCGTTGTGCAGGGTGGAAAGATATTCCACATCCACATGCTCCAGCTGTCCGCTCCGGTAGGCGCTCACATTATAGTAGGCGACCACTGTATCCACATCCGCCCAAAGGGTCACAGCGCCCATGAGCAGTGCCACGGTAACCAAAAGCTTCATGTAGGGCAGCTTGGGCAGGAACAGCCACAGCAGCATCACGAAAGTGGCGATACCCAGGAAGATGGTCACCAGCTCCGTCATCACACGCAGACGGGTCAGACCGTAGCCGCCGATGTACATGACCATTTTGCCGCTGGCGGCAGCCACGATAAACAGTGTGGCGATGCCGATGAACAGGCACAGCAGACGGGTCAGCAGAGGCGCTTTTCCTTCGTTTTTCCGCACCAGCAGCACGGCGACCAGAATGATCGCCAGGTCGATGCCGGTGATGGCAGCCATTTCAAAGAAGCCCCGGCGGGCATATTCTGCCATGGTGAAATCCTCCGGCAGGATGCCGGCGAAGCCGCCCACAAAATAGGCTAGCTGGCTCACCAGATACAGCAGGTACACCACGCACAGACCTGCCAGCACCGTGTTGATGATCACCGGGTACATACCCCGATGACTGCGGGGCTGCACCGGGTCTTGCTTTTGGGCGTGGCGCAGAGCGGCGTTACGGGTATACAGCACGATGGCCACAGCGGCACCGAAGCTGACGGTGAGCACAGCTTCGCTGAAGTCGAACCGGGGGAGCATCTCCACCAGTCCGGTGAAGGCGGCATCGGCAGATTTCAGCAGAGGCACCACGATGCCCAGCAGCGGGATCAGAATCAGAATGCCCAAAGCGGTGGCGCCGATGCGCTTGCCCAGGCTGCCACCCTGGCGCAAATACCGGTTCACGCCCCGGAAAGCCCGGGGGAACTGACCGCAGGTAAGGGGGAAAATGGTGCGGAAAACGTCGCCAATGGTGTAGATACGACCGGGATCCCGGCGATTCTGACCGGCGGTGATACACAATCCCAGATTGACGGAAACGGTCAAAAACAGTACCATGATAAATTTGACCAGACCGTCATCAGACCGGGCAAAGCCGGCGGCGATGACAAGGCTCAAAACCAGCAAGCCAAGACTGTAGGGGGTGACCCGTCCGCCGGCGGCGAACTGATAAACCGATGCACAGAGAATATAGCTGCCCATGGCGATGGCGAAGCCCAGATTAAAGCCGCCGCTCACCAAAAAATTGAACAGCATCATGCCGCAGAGCATGGCGAAAAATGCCAGTACAAGCTCCTTGCGACCGGTGGGAAAGCTGCTTCTGACGGAAGGGGCTGGTGGCGGCGAAGTGGGCTCCGACGCACCGGGGTATGTCCAATGTTCGTCCATAAAATAGTCCTCCTGTCTAAATTTGGTCGATTTCAATATAGCACTTTCCAGGGGTAAAGTCAATCTTTCGTGCGAATTCTTAACTTTTTCTTCACAAAGGAACCGGGAGGGGCAATCCCCTCCCGGTTTGGATGTTGTTATTCCGCGGTGAAGCTGTCCTTGTCCACGAAGCACAGCGGACACTGGAAATCCGCCGGTACATCCTCCCACTTGGTGCCGGGAGCGATGCCGCCCTCGGGATAGCCCTCGGCTTCATCGTAGGTCCAGCCGCAAATATCGCAAACATATTTCATAACGATTACCTCCTTTTGTTTATGTGGCTAGTATACCCAGAAATTGTTTGGTCTTCTGTGACTTTATCACCATTGACACAGACAATTTTCAGATTTATACTATCAGAAAAAAGGAGGGAACGCAATGAGATTTTCCGAGTATTTGCCCTTTTGGGACAAGCTGACGGATGACCAGCGCCGCCGTGTGGCGGAGGTGGCGGAATTCCGCCGGGTGAGCAAGGGGACCTATATCCACGACTCCAGCGCCGAGTGCCTGGGTCTGGTGATGGTGAAGAGTGGTCAGCTGCGCACCTATATCCTTTCGGAGGACGGACGGGAGATCACCCTCAGCCGGTTGTTTGAATACGATGTGACGCTGCTCAGCGCCTCCTGTGTTATGCCGGATCTGCAGTTTAACGTGATGATCCAGGCGGAAAAGGATTCGGAATTTTGGAGCATCCCGGCGTGTCTGTTCAAAAATTTGATGGATGAGTCTCTGCCGGTGTCGAATTTTGCCTCCAGCTTGATCAGCGGCAATTTTTCGGAGCTGATGTGGCTGATGGAGCAGATCATGTGGAAGAGCATGGATAAGCGCCTTGCGGCGTTTTTGCTGGAGGAGGCACGGCTGGAGGGTACGTCGGCGCTGAGGATCACCCATGAGAAGATCGCCGCGCATATGGGTACCGCCCGGGAGGTGGTCACCCGGATGCTGCGCCACTTCCAAAGCGAGGGGATGGTCAAGCTCACCCGTGGCGGCATCCAGCTGATAGACGAAGACGCCTTATCCACCCTGGCAGAACGGTAAATGATTGTTTAGCGCACTAAAGATACGCTGTCATCGCGAACCAGTGACCGATGTCACTGGTGTGGCGATCCCCTATGGCGATGCGAAAACCTTAGGAGATTGCCACGCCAGTGTGCGCACTGGCTCGCAATGACATGCTTCTTTTTGGTGCGTCGCTAATCATATAAACAATCATTTACCGGAGAACTGTTTCGGTATTGTAGTTGCTTTTTGGGGAAAAAGTGGTACAATTGGGACAAAAGGAGTGGATTTTATGAAACGAATAGGAGTTTTGATTCTGGCAGGCACGTTGCTGCTGAGTCTGGCCGCCTGTTCCCGGAAGGACGAACAGACGGATATGACCACAGCGCCTACCGCACAGACCACTGTTCCCACGGCGCCCACCGAACCCACGGAGCAAGTGCCTACCTGGACCGAGCGCACCCAGTAT